>DASYCF010000148.1:0-3335 GCA_036500365.1 Byssovorax sp. | reverse complement strand
CGCCGTCGCCCGCGAGGTGCACGACGGCTGCGGCGACGTCCGCCGCGCCGCCGCGCGCCGCGACGAGCGCGTAGGCGCGCAGCTGGAACGCGTGCCGCGCGAGATCGACGCGCCCGGCCGCGTCGCGCGTGGGCGACGCGAGCTTGTAGTCGACGACGTCGACGGCGCCCGAAGGCCACGTCACGAGCAGGTCGATCGCGCCCTTCAACACCAGCGCGGGCGCGTCGGCTCGGCCTGGGACGTCGACGGCGAACGCGACCTCGCGCCCGAGCGTCGCGCCCTCCGCGACGAGCCGCGCCGCGTACGGTGACGACAGGAACCGAGCGATCGCGCGGGCGACGGCCTGCGCGGCGTCGCTCTCGCCTTCGAGGCCGAGCGAGGCGCGCACGAGCGCCCGCGACACCTCGCGCGGATCCGTCGGAGCGCCGAAGCGCGCGGCGGGCCAGCGCTCGAGCACCCGATGCGCGGCGCGTCCGAGCGCGCGCGGGTCGTCGGCCCCGTCGCCGACGTCGACGTCGCCCGCCGCCGCCGGGTCGAAGTCGTCGTCGCGGAGCGCGCCGCGCGCGATGGGCTCCTCGAGGCCGACGAGGTGGCGCAGCCGAAAGCGGCGCGCGCACCCGGCGAAAACGGCCAGCGGCGTCGTCGCCACCGCCACGGCGCGCGCGGGCGACGTCACGGGGCGGACGGGCGCGCTCGGCGCCTCGGCGCGCGGCGTCGGCGCGGCGCGCGGGAGCTTCGGCGCGAGCTCGAGCAGATCCTTCGCGCGCACGGCCTCGCACAGCGCGAGGAGCGACCCGTCGTCGACGCCGGCGGCGATCGTGCCCCACGCGGACGCGGCGCGCGGCGGGTTCGCGCTCCCGACGAGGATGAGCTCGTCGGCGGCGCGCGTGACGGCGACGTACGTCAACCGGCGTCGCTCCGCGGCGTCGCGCGCGCGCCCCTCGGCCTGCGCGGCGACCATCGCCCGCGACTGCACGAGGACCGGCCCGTCGTCGTCGCGATCGGTGGAGGGCCGCGCGGCGTGGTGGCGGAGCACGAACGTCGGCCGCTCGTCGAGCGCGGCGAAGCCGACGGCGGGCGCGTCGGAGCGCGGCTCTGCGGCGAGGTCGACGAGCACGACGACCGGAAAATCGAGGCCCTTGCTCGCGTGCACCGTCGTGAGGCGAACGGCGTCGTCCTCGGCGGAGAACACGGCGGCCTCCGCCTCGTCGGTGTCCTCGTCCACGCGCGCGGCGAGCCAGCGCGAGAACCCCGCGAGGGTGCCGCCGCGCCGCCGCGCGATCGCGACGAGCCGATCGAGGTTCGCGATGCGCGCCTCGGCCCGCGGGAGCGCCGCGATCACGCGCTCGAGCTCGAAGTGGCGCGCGGCGCCGGCGACCGCCTCGCCCGGGGTCGACGCGAGCAGCGCGGGCCGCAGCGCGTCGAACGTCGCGCGAAACGCGTCGAGCTTCGCGCGATCGTCCGCGTCGAGATCCACCCCGCCTCGGCGCCGCGCGCCCTCGAGCGAGAGCCCGCGGCCCGGCGGAGACAGCGCGAGCAGCCCGCGGTCGGACAGCGCGACCGCGGGCCCGCGGAGCACCGTGGCGAGCGCGAGCCGGTCGCGCGGATCGAGCAGCAGGCGGAGCAGCGCCGACGCGTCGCGCACCTCGAACGTGTCGTAGAGCGCGCGGCCCGCGACGACGTACGGCAGCTCGAGGCGCGTGAGCGCGAGCTCGACGAACGGGATGGTCGAGCGCCGCCGCGCGAGCACCGCGACGTCACGCGGCCGGCGCCCGTCGCGCCGCACCGCGAGCGCCACCGCCGCCGCGGCCACGTGCCCCTCGCGCGCCGCCCCGGTCGCGCTCGCGAGCAGCGCGTCCGCGTCGTCTGGCGATGCGCCGTCGTCGATCACGATCGTGACGCGGCCCGCGGCCTCGCGGCCGGGCATCGCCTCGAGCCGCTCGCCGGGGCCGTACGCGATCTCGAACGGACGAGGCGGCGCGCCCGCGTCGCGTCCGCTCGCGAAGTCTCGTTCGGAGAGCGCGTTCACGAGGTCGAGCACGCGGCCGCCCGACCTCCGGCTCGTGCGCAGCGCGACGAAATCGGCGACCGCGGGCGCGCGCGGAGCCGTCGACGGCGGCAGCGCGAGCGCGGCCTCCGCCGGGGCGCCGCAGAGCTCTGCGCACGTGCGCGAGAAGACGGCGACGTCGGCGCCGCGGAAGCCGTAGATCGACTGCTTGCGATCGCCGACGACGAAGAGGCCGTGCGCCTCGAGGTGGTGAGGCTCGGGCCGCGCGCCGTCGGCTCGTCCGGATCGATCGCGCTCGCGCAGGAGGTACACGATGTCGCGCTGCACGCGGCTCGTGTCCTGAAACTCGTCGACGAGCAGCGCGGAGACGCGCTCGCGTGCGGAGCGCGCCACGTCGGGCCGGAGGAGCAGCGCGTCGCGCGCCACGCGCAGCAGATCGCCGAACCCGAGCCCGCCCGCCTCGCGCTTGGCGGCGCCGATGCGCGCGCGCGCGTCGGCGAGGAGAGCCACGACGGCGCGCTCCCGATCGACGAGGCGCGGCGCCGCGCGGAGCCACGCGCCGAGGCGCTCGGCCTGCTGCGCGCGCGAGCCCTTCCCCGGCAGCGCGTCGCGCAGCGCCTCGAGATCGCGCTCGGCGTCGGTGCGCTTGTCTTCGCGCGGGAGCCGCGCCGCGAGCAGCTCGGCGAGGGGAGCGGCGGCCGCCCTGGGGAACGCACCGGCGGGCGCGGCGTCGAGCGCGCGCGAGAGCTCGGCCGCGGGGGCGCGCACGGCCTGGCTCGCGCGCGACGCGCACGCTGCCGCGATCACCCGCAGTCGATCGCCGGCCGCGCGCGCGTCGGCCGCGTGGTCCGCGAGCGCGAGATCGCCGACGTCGAGCCCCTCTTCGTCGAGCCGATCCGCGAGCGCGAGGACGCGGACGCGCGCGTTGGCGACGCCGGCCGTCGCGCTGACGAGCGCGCGCGCCGCCGCGGCCCGGTCGCCGCCCGCCTCGAGGGCGTCACCGAGCGCGGCGTCGACGGCGGCGAAGCCGAGCGCGGAGACCTCGTGCTCGTCGAGGATCGGGGCGCCGAGCGGCTGCTCGAGCTCGGCCGCGTGATCGACGACGACGCGCCGCGCGACGCCGTGCAGCGTGTCGAAGCGCGCGTCGCCGAGGCCCGCGAGCGCAGCCCGCGCGCGGCGCGCGACGTCGTCCGCGTCGAAGGCGCCCACGATCTCGAGGCGGTGCGCGATCTCGCGCGCGAACGGGTGCGGCGCGCTCTCCGAGATCGCGACGAGCGCCGCCTCGACCCGTCGCGCGATCTCGCGGGCGGCGGCGCGCGAGAACGTC
>DASYCF010000147.1:0-3972 GCA_036500365.1 Byssovorax sp. | reverse complement strand
CTCGTCGCCTTCGTTCGCGACCTCGGCCTTGGGCGCGAGCGGCAGGCGCCGCTTGCCGTCCGGCGAGCGCTGGCTCATCAGCTCTTGCGCCAGAGCTTGCGCGCCTCGTCCTGCTGGCGCACGAGGCGCCGCTGCTCTTGGATGAGGCCGCCGTACGCGCGCGGGACGCGCGGATCCTTCGCGAAGGTGAACAGGATCGCGAGCGCGGCCTCGGCGTCGTCGGTCGCGCGGTGCGCGTTCACGAGGGCGATGCCGAGGCGCTGCGCCATGTCGCCGAGCGCGCGACTCTCCGCGTCCTTGTGGAGCTCGCGCGCGAACGTGAGCGGATCGAGCCAGTCGACCTCGCGCCGGATCGCGGGCGGCGCGAGCTCGGGCCGGAGCCCGGCGCGCTCGAGCTCGGCCAGGATGAAGCCGCGATCGAACGCCGCGTTGTACGCCGCGGGGATCGCGTCACCCACGAACGCGAGCACCTCGACCGCGACGTCGGCGAACGACGGCGCGCCCGCGACGTCGTCGTCCTTGATGCCGTGCACGGCCGTCGTCTCCGGCGGGATCGGCCGGCCCGGGTTGATGAGCCAGCTCTTGCGATCGAGCACGACGCCGCCCGCGCCGATGACGACGCCGACCTCGACGAGGCGATCGTTCAGCGGGTCGCGGCCGGTCGTCTCCGTGTCGATGAAGGCGATGCGGTGCTCGATCCACGCGCCGTTCGCGTCGAGCTCCGTCGCGACGCCGACGGCGCGGACCCGGATGAGGTGCGCGATCCCCGGGTAGTGGCGCCCCGTCGGGAAGCATCCGCACGGGTCGGCGATGCGCATCTACTTCTTCTTCGGCGGCGCGGCTGCGGCGCTCGCGCTCGGCGCGGCGCTGGCTGCGGCGCTCGCGCTCGGCGCGGCGCTGCCGGCGGGCGGCTCGCCCGCCGCGGGATCACCCGACGGATCGGGCGCGACGACGGGGACCTTTCCTGCGAGCTCGATGTCGAGCTTGATCCAGTCGACGAGGTCCGCGTACGGGTTGTTGAGCAGCGACGAGTTCACGTAGCGGCCGTCGATGAAGAAGAACGGCGTGCCGTCGAGCCCGAGCTCCTCGGCGGCCTTCTTCTCGCGCTCGATGCGCTCGCCCGCGTCTTTGGACACGAAGATCGCCTTCCACTTCGGCATGTCGAGGTGGAGCTGACGCGCGAAGTCCTCGAGATCGACCTGCTCGTGCCGCTCCTGATTCTCGAAGAGCACGTGGTGCATCTCCCAGAATTTGCCTTGATCCTGCGCGGCGATCGCGGCGCGCGCGGCGATGTCGCCGTGCGGGTGGTTCGGCCCGCCGAGCGGGAAGAAGCGGTAGACGAGCTTCACCTGCCCCGGGAACTTCTGCACGAGCGCTTCGAAGAACGGCGCCATCGCCTTGCACACGGGGCAGTCGAAGTCCGCCCACTCGACGATGGTGACGATCGCGTCCGGCGGGCCGAGCTCGGGCGAGCCATCCGTCGGGATGTTCTTCACCTTCGAGGGGTCGAAGCGCATGTGGTACGCGTCTTCGCACTCCTTCTTCGAGCGGCCGGCCTGCACGTCGGCGAGCAAGAGCTTCGCCGCGGGCAGGCAGGTCTTGCACGCGCGCTTCTCCTTCACGCACGCGGCGATCGAGACGGGCGTGTCGGTGCACGGGGCGAGGAGCTCCGTCACCTGCGCGGACCACTCGCGGCGTTCGCGCGCGGTGAGCGCGGCGGTGTCGACGCCCGGGAGCGTCACCTCGGTCGCCGCCGCCGAGGCCGAGGCCGAGGCCGACGCGGAGCCGGCCGCCTTCGCCCCTTTGCCGCTCGCGTCGTCGCAGCCCGCCGCAAGCGCGAGCGCGACCACCCCCACGAACCCGAGGCGCACGCGCGCAAAGGCGCCCGCCGAGAGGGGCCGAGTTCCCATCGGGCGCGGAGCGTAGTCGGACAAATTGCGGGTGGCTAGCGCGGGGTGTAGCGTCCGCGTGTGCGGAGCATCCTGTATCGCTTCCCCGATCTCGCGCAGTTCGCGGGCTTGATCGCCGGGGCTGGAGACGCCGAGCTCGAGCTCGGGCTCACGTCGAACGAGGGCATACAGGACGGCGAGTGGGTGCTCGCCGTGTTCGAGCTCGGCCCGTCGCGCCGCGCGACCAGCGCCGCCGCGCGCGCGATCGTGGGCCCCGACGGCGGGCGCCTCGTGTTCGAGCCGCGCGACTGGCACCGCCTCGACGAGTTCGCGCGGACCGAGGCGCGCTCCGGAAAGAGCGACCCCGCCGGCGCGGGTCGCGACGCGCCGCCCGGCGCCGCCGAGGGCCCCGACACCGCGAAGTCCGTCGCGCCGCCGCCCGCGCCGATCAAGCAGACGATCCGCCCGACGAGCCTCGCGGCGCGCGTGCTCATCGTCGACGACGACCCCGACATCCGCGACGTCGTCGGCGCGATGCTCGAGGCCGTGGGCCTGTCCGTCGTGCCGGTGTCGAGCGCCGAGGACGCGCTCGACCGCCTGCTCACGGAGGCGTTCGACCTGCTCGTGTTCGACTGGAACCTGCCGAAGATGAGCGGCATCGAGCTCTGCCGGCACGTGCGCAAGGACGCCGCGCTCGCGAGCCTGCCCGTCCTGTTCCTCACCGCGAACGCGTCGTCCCAGGACATGGTCGAGGCCTTCGCGAGCGGCGGCGACGACTTCGTCGTGAAGCCCTTCCGCGCCCCCGAGCTCGGCGCGCGGATCTTCGCGCTGCTCCGCCGCAAGCGCTAGCGCACCGCAAGGACCCGCGACGCCGTCACCGGGCTGCGTCAGTCGACGAGCTCGATCGCGTTCGCCTCGATCTCGACCTTGGCGACGCCGCCGGTCTGCTCGGCGGCCTCTTCGGTGCAGTGATCCTTGTCGCCGGGCATGACGGTGCCTTGCACCACGGCGTGGTGACCTGCGGCGTCCTTCGGCACGAAGAACGAGTGCCCCGCCATCTTGATGTGCGCCTTGCCGCTCGCGTCGGCGATCTCCATCCAGCAGCCCATGTGCTGGCACACCGCGGAGACCTTGCCCTCGGTGCGCACGGTCTTCGCGGTGAACTTCTCGGGCGTCTTGACGAGCGCGTCGAGCGGCGTGCTCGTCTGCTCGGTGACGTCGCCGCCGAACTTGCGCTTCTCGGCGGGCTTCGGCGCGGGCGTCGTCGCGGCGGCGGGCTGCGCCTTCGGGCCCTCGGCCTCGGCGACGGGCTCGGGGCCGCGGCCGCAAGCGACGAGGGCGACGACTGCGGCGGCGGGCGCGAGCGCGACGAGCTTCATGGCCCGCAGTCTGCCAAACGCGGACCCCGGCGCAAAGTCGCGCGCACCGCACGCTGGAAACCGCGGCGACGGCCCTGTAAGACAGGCGCGTGCTGCGGCGCTCGCCCTCCCTCGTCGCAGCGGCGGCCGCCTGCGTCGTCGCGGCGGTCGGCGCGAGCGCGCGCGCGGCGGAGCCGCCTCCCCCGCCCGTCGACCACCCGGACCCGGCCACGCTCTTGCCCCCGCGCCCCCCCGAGCCGCCGAGGCGTGCCAGCTACGATTTGCCGTGGGAGCGCCACGTCGAGATCGGCCCCGACGTCGCGTTCGTCGATCACACGAGCCACGCGGACGCGCTCGGCGCAGACAGCGGCGTCAAATACGCGTCGACGTTCGGCTTCGGCGTCCACGCGTCGTGGGCCATGTGGCGCTACCTGCAGCTGTCGCTCTTCTTCTTCAACTCGAGCCACGCGCTCGACATGAAGTCGGGCGCGCTCGGCGTCGCGGGGACGATCACGAGCGACTCGGTCGCGACGTACTCGCTCGGCGCGCGCGTCCAGCCGATGATCCCGCTCGGGCCGCGCGTGCGTGTGTGGGCGTCCCTCGGCGTCGGCTGGCAGCGGTTCGACTTCCCGCGCATGGAGGTGAACGAGCCCGGCGCGAGCTGCCCCGTGAACACGTACACGCCGGGCAGCTGCTACATGGTGTACGAGCGCGCGAACTCGATG
>DASYCF010000146.1:0-6470 GCA_036500365.1 Byssovorax sp. | reverse complement strand
CGGGTGCGGGTGCGGGCTCGGGTGCGGGCTCGGGCTCGGGCTCGGGTGCGGGCTCGGGCGGGGCGTTTTCGACGGTATCGGACATGTCGCGTGCGCCGAGCCTCGCGCGTCAGCTCGCCGAGGCCGCGTCGGGCCGCCGCGATCCGGAGGGTGGAGGCGCGATCTGCCAGGAGATGAAGCCGATCGCAACGATGACGAGATAGATGACGAAGAACACGAGCAAGCCGAAGCTCACGCCCGACGCCGCAGGCAGGCCGAGGAACGGGAAGATCAGCGCGAAGAACAGCTCCCGCACGCCGACGCCCGACACGCTGACGGGCAGCAGGCCGAGCAGGCTCGTGATGGAGAGGAGACACGCGACGTCGACGAGCGCGAGGTCGAGGCCGATGGCGCGCGCGATGAGCCAGCCCTGCACGTAGTTGACGAGGAACGTCGCGACCGTGAGCGGGATCGTCACGAGGAGCGAGCGCCCGACGTTCGCGCGCAGGGCCTCGAGGAAGCGCGGCAGCCCGTCGGCCGACTCGCCGCGCGCGACCTTCTTCCAGGCGAGCGCGAGCGCGCGATCGGCGACGCCGGGCACGACGAGCAGCAGCGGCAGGGCGACCACGCCCGCGACGCCCGCCCACGTGATCCACGCGAGCTTGCCGGCGAGCACGGGCGCGTACCGGACGGCGGCGTAGGCGACGAACGCGGCGAGCACGTAGAGGTCGCAGAGGCGATCCATGACGATCGACGCGATGCCCTCCGCGTACGGGACGTCGAGGTCGTGGCGGAGGTACTGCGCGCGCAGGGCGTCGCCGACGCGGCCGGGCGTGAGCATGCCGACGTAGAGCGACGTGAGGAACGCGCCCCACGCGCGGCGCTTCGGGTAGCGGATGCCGCGGGTCGCGAGGAGCACGTCCCAGCGCACGACCTTGAGGTGGATGTTGACGAGGTTCAGCAGCACCGCGGCGACGAGCGGCAGCGGCGCGGCGGACGCGACGACGGCGACGACGCCGGCGCGATCGGGCACGCGCAGGATCACGATCGCGAGCAGCGCCGGCCCGAGCATGCGCAGCGCGATCGAGAGCGCCCGCCGCCGCGGACGCGCTACCTCGGCTTCGCGAGCGCCAGGATCCACGGGTAGGACGTCGTGAGCGTGATCACGTCGACGCGCGCGGCGAGCATGTCGCCGAAGCCGCGCTTGCTCCAGTGCTGCACGTGCTCGACGTCGTTGCCGAGGCGCGCGACGTTCTTGCCACGGAGCAGGTTCGAGCCGCGGAAGAACGGCTCGTGCGGCACGCTGAGCAAGAGGCGCTTCGGCGCGAGCGCGAGCATCTGATCGAGGGCGCGCGCAGGTTCGTCGAGGTGCTCGAGCACCTCGCAGCACATCACGAGATCGAACGGGCCCTTGCCGGCGACGGCGCGGTCGAGCTCGTAGACGCTGGCGGCGTTCGCGTCGATCCGCGGGAACTTCGCGCGGAGCTTGCCCACGTCGTCCGGCGAGAGATCGACGCCGGTGAAGCGTTTGTCCGGGAACTTCTCCGACAGATACCCGGACAAGAACCCCTCGCCGCAGCCGATCTCGAGGACGCTCGTGACCGGATTCGCGTCGATGAAGAGGCCGTGGAGCGCGCGCACGAAGCGGCGGATGAGCGCGCGCTGCAGCGGGTTCTGCGAGCGGTACTTCTTGGTCTCGAAGCGGTCGAAATAGGCGTCGGGGATCAACGGATCTCCTCGCGGATGGGGAGCTCGGCCACGTCGATCTTCTTCTGGTTCTGGTAGGTCAAGAACTCGCCGAGCAGGCCGATGGAGAAGAACTGGATGCCGAGGATGATCTCGAGCGCGCCGAGGAGGAGCAGCGGCCGGTCGCCGATCTTGTGGCCGAGGAACCAGAGCACCGTGAGATACCCCTCGGTCACGAAGCCGAGCGCGCCGAGCGCGAGGCCGATGAGGCCGAAGAGGTGCATGGGCTTGCGCGAGTAACGCGTGAGAAAGAGCACGCTCAGCAGGTCGAAGAAGCCGCGGAGGATGCGCTCGAGCCCGTAGCGCGAGCTCCCGTACTTGCGCTGGTGGTGCGTGACGGGGACCTCGGCGATGCGGAAGCCTTGAGACTTGGCGAACGCGGGGATGAAGCGGAACAGGTCGCCGTAGACGGGGATCGTCGCGAGCACCTCGCGCCGGTAGGCCTTGAAGCCGCAGTTCATGTCGTGGAGCTTCACGCCGGTCAGCAGGCGCACGGTGCCGTTGAAGATGCGCGTGAGCACGAGCCGGTTCGCCGGGTCGAGGCGCTTCACCTTCCAGCCGACGACGACGTCCTCGCCCGCGTCGATCGCGTCGAGGAACTTCGGGAGCTCGGCCGGGTCGTCTTGCAGATCGGCGTCCATCGTGACGATGACGTCGCCCTTCGCGCGCTCGAAGCCCGCGGTGAGGCCCATCGCCTTGCCGAAGTTCGAGCGGAAGCGCACGCCGAGGACGCGCGGATCGCGGGCGTGGAGCGCGCCGATCACCTTCCACGTGTCGTCGGTGGAGCCGTCGTCCACGAACACGATCTCGAAGCTCACGCCGCGCGCGTCGAGCGCGGTCGCGATGCCGGTCGCGAGCTCGTCGAGGCTCTCGCCCTCGTTGAGCCCGGGGATGACGACGGACACGCGCGGGCGCGCGTCGGCGAGGGCGCCGCCCGACCGCCGCAGCGCGGGCGCGGAGGGCCGCTCTTCCTCGGTCGCGAGGGGCGTGGTCACGGCGCGCAGCCTAGCAGCTCGGCGGTTCTCCGGCCGAGCGCGCGGCGGTCAGGCGGCGAGCTCAACGCCCGCGGAGGAGCCTGCGGCCGGCGAAGAAGATGAGCACCGCGACGCACACCGCGTCGGTCCCGCCGACGCCCGCCATCGTGCACTGCGTGCCGTCGAAGCTGGTGACCGCCTCGAGCAAGAACCCGGGGATGACGCCGAGCGACGTGCCGAAGAACGCGATCCCGATCCCGAAGAGCAGGAGCATCTCGCTCGCGCTGTCCGGCGGCGGCTTGGCGCGAACGCCTCGCGGGATCGCGGGCCCGGGCCTGCCGGCGACGCGCGCAGCGAGCGAGCACGCGCGCGGCAGGTCGACGCTCGAGAGCTGCGCCGTCACGATCTGGACGTGACCCTCCTGGCATCGCCCCCACTCGGCGCCGAGGTCGATGAGCGTGTCGAAGACGTCGGTCGGGAGCGTCGCGAACGACCGCTCGACCGGCGCCGACCGAAACCCGCCTTCGCGCCGCTCGGCAGAAGGCGAGAGGAAGATCGCGTAGCGGTGGTCGAAGAGCGCGTGGCCCGTGCGCACGCGCCGCGCGGTCGGGAGCGGGCCGACGATGGCGTCGGCCTGATCGACCTTGCAGAAGATGGCGTCGTCGAGATCGGCCGCCATCGTCACCGAGCACACCGCGGGCGCCGCGTCCTCGGTCGTGACGCCGGGCGGATGCAGGCGCGCGCCGTTGCGGATCCTCACGTCGACGCCGTCGACGAGGCCATGCAGCGCCACGCCCATGGGCTCGGTCGCCCGGGCAGGCGCCGAGACATCGCGGAGGTCGAGCCCGGTGGTCGCAGCGAGCTCCGCGATCGCCGCCGCCCTCTCGCGCGCCCGCCGCGCTCCGTCCACGGCGACGATGACGACGACGACGACGGCCTCGACCACGAGGGCGGCGATCACGAGGGTGAGCCAGAGCGACATGAGCGCGTCGAGCGTACCCCGCCGCGGGTCAGGGGTGCGCCGCGCCCGTGGCGCGATCGTGTAGATTCACCCCGTGCGTGCGCTCGCTGCCCTCGGTCTCGCCGTCCTCACGATCGCTGCTGCTTGCGGGGACGAAGCCGCGCAGCCGAACCCCGTCTCGTCGGGTGGCGGCGGCGCGGGCGGGGAGTCGGGCGCGGGCGGGCACGTCGACTGCCCGACGGCGAGCGATCCGGTGCTGCCGTCGCCGCCGCGCCACACGCCGCGCTGGGCGTTCGAGCCGTGGATCTCGAAGGACATCTCCGACACCGACGACACGCGCGCGTTCGTGAAGGGCTTTCAGGATCGCGACATCCCCGTGGGCGTCGTCGTGCTCGATAGCCCGTGGGAGACCAACTACAACTCGTTCGTCCCGAACCCGACGCGCTACCACGACTTCGACGCGCTGCTCGCCGAGCTCCACGGCGAGGACATCCGCCTCGTGCTCTGGATCACCGCGTTCATGAACGCGTCGAGCTTCGACCTCGAGACGGGCGGCGACACGTACGCGACCGCGTGCCCCGGCTACGACGTGGGCGAGGCGTGCAGCTTCTTCGTCGACGACGGCGCGCAGTATTTCTGGTGGAAGGGCAGCGGCAGCGCGATCGACTTCTTCGACGGCGCGGCGCGCGCGTTCTGGCATCGCACCCAGGACCCGCTGCTCACGCGCGGCGTCGACGGCTACAAGCTCGACTTCGGCGACAGCTACGTCACGACCGATCCGGTGATGACCGCGCAGGGGCCCGTCCCTCACCAGCAGTACTCCGAGGCGTATTACCAGGACATGCTCGCGTACGCGGTCTCGAAGAGCGGGCCGGACTTCCTCACGATGACGCGCGCGTACGACAAGTCGTACCAGTTCGAAGGGCGCTTCTTCGCGAAGAAGGAGGACTCGCCCGTGTCGTGGATGGGCGACAACCGCCGCGACTGGGTCGGCCTGGCCGACGCGCTCGACGAGATGTTCCGCTCGGCGAACGCGGGCTACACCGTGCTCGGCTCCGACGTCGGCGGCTACCTCGACCGCGACGACGTGGACCTCACGATCCTGGTCCCGTTCGACACCACCGTGTTCGCGCGGTGGACCGCGGTCGGCGGCCTCTCGCCGCTCATGCAGCTGCACGGGCGCGCGAACATCTCCCCTTGGACGGTGCCCGATCACGTCGACGAGACCGTCGCGCTCTATCGCTATTGGGCGAAGCTCCACCACGAGCTCGTGCCGTTCTTCTACAGCTTGACCGAGGAGGCGATCGCAGGCGCCGCGGTGCCCCTGCGGCCGATCGGCGACGAGGCGGCGTGGTCCGGCGATTACCGTTACACGCTCGGCGACGCGCTGCTCGTCGCGCCGATCCTCTCGGCCGACGCGACGCGCGACGTCGCGCTGCCCGCGGGCGACGACTGGTACGACTGGTGGAACCCGACCGGCGACGCGCTGCCGGGCGGGCAGACGCTCGCCGGCGTCGACGCGAGCGACGCGTCCCGCATCCCGCTCTACGTGCGGCGCGGCGCGATCGTGCCGCTCGACGTCGACGACGACGCGACCGCCCTCGGCGACGCCGCGTCCGCGGGACAGCTCACGGTGCTCGTCTATCCGAGCGACGCGCCGAGCTCGTTCGCGCTCCACGACACCGACGACCAACTGACCACGATCGCGGCGGCGACGACGGGCGCGACGACGACGATCTCGCTGTCACGCGCGATCGCGCCGGCGCTGCTCCGCGTCCGCGACGACGACGGCTTCACGTCAGTCACGGTCGACGGGCAAGCGGCGACGGCGCTGACGGATCAGGCGTCGTTCGACGCCGCGACGACTGGGTACTTCGTCGACGCCGCGACGCGCTCGGTGTGGGTCCACGTGCCGGCGGGCGCGGGGGCGCACGAGATCGACCTCGCGACCTGACCGGACCCTCAAGCCCCAACCCCTCTCTCGGGGCGCTGCCTCTGCCTCTGGCCCGAGCCCGCACCCGCGCCAGAGCCCGCGCCCGCGCCAGAGCCCAATGCCGGTCATTTACCGGAGCCGAGCGCGCGGGCTTGTCTGAGCGTGGCTGATGCCGGGCGTTCGCCCGGCCCGCTTGTTGCTGTCTGTTGCAGGGTGGCCGCGCTTCCGGAGAGAGGCTGGGAAAGGGTGCAGCGGCGGGGCGGCGTGGCCGGGTTTACGCGACAATCGATCTGGTGAGGAGGGATGATTGACGGCGTGGCCCTTGCGCCGATTCTCGTGAATTGACATTGATTTTGGGTGAATACGATATATGCTATTCAATCGATGACACGACCAGGGCCGCAATCGAGCTTCGTGTTCTCTCGGCGGGGCGGCGCTCGACAGGGCGCGGGGCGCAAGCGGGTGGACGGGCGGCGCGGCGTGGGCGTCACGCATCGGGCTCGCCCGCGGGTCGATGGTCGTACGCCCGTGCACGTGACGCTGCGGCTTCGGCGCGGTTTGCCGAATCTCCGCTCGCAGCTCGGCATGCAGGTCGTGTGGCGCGTGTCGCCGCCGCGCGCGACAGGCTCGGCGTACGACTGGTCCAATGGTCGGTGCAGCGCGATCACGTGCATCTCCTCGTCGAGCCCGAGAGCGAGCGGGCGCTGTCGCGCGGCGTGCAGGGGATCTGTATCCGCTTCGCGAAGGCCATCAACCGCGTGCTCGGTCGCCGCGGGCGCGTGTTCGCCGATCGCTATCACGCCGTGCCGCTTCGCTCCCCTCGGCAAACGCGCAACGCGCTCGCGTACGTGCTCCTCAACGCGCGTCACCACGCCGC
>DASYCF010000145.1:0-1790 GCA_036500365.1 Byssovorax sp. | reverse complement strand
CCCGCGTCGCCGCCGTTGGGCGCGACGCTGGCGCTGCGCAGGCCGCTCTGCGTCTTGTTCGCGGGGAGCGCGAACGGCGGGCGCTTCAGGTTCGTGTGCATGCGGCCGACGACGACGGGCTCCTCCGGGTCGCCGCCGAGGAAGCCGACGAGCACCTCCTGGCCGATGCGCGGCAGGTTGATGCTGCCCATGCCCTCGCCGCTCCACTGCTGGTTCACGTGGATCCAGAGCGAGCTGTTCTCGTCCATTTTGCCGTAGCGATCCCAGTGGAACTGCACGCGCACGCGGCCGAACTCGTCGGTGTGGATGGTCTCGCCCGCGGGGCCGACGATCGTGGCGCACTCGACGCCGTGCACGTTCGGCTGCGGCGTGACCGCCTCGGGCCGCCAGCCGGTCGACGCGGCGACCGCGTTCACGGAGAGGCGCGGCTCGCTGTCGTGCGTGCCCGAGATGACGACGCGCTGCACGAGCAGATCGCCCTCCTTCTCGGCGAGCGGGTGGCCGCTGATCTTGAAGACGAGCCCCGCCGCGAGGTCGAGCGCGTTCGAGTCGAAGGCGAAGCGCTTCGAGCGCGCGATCGCCGCCGTCGCCGCCTGGCTCGCGATGCGCTGCGCCTCGTCGGTGTCGGTGCGCGTGCGGCCGCGGTCGTCGGCGAACGGCGTGTCGTTCGGGCCCTTGTTGCCGAAGCGGAACGATCCGGGCGAGTACGTGAACTTCTCGAGGCGCTGCTCGACGTCGAGCGCGCTGGTGCTCGCCTCGGCGAGGAGCGGCGCGTTGGCGAGGCGGTGGTCGTGATCCGAGAACGTCATCTTGCCCGAGCGCACGGCGCGGGAGGCGCGGAACCGCGTCGCGCAGACGGTGCCGTCCATCGGCTGGTTCAGGTGATCGAGCGGCAGGCTCCG
This sequence comes from Byssovorax sp., assembly GCA_036500365.1. Classification (GTDB taxonomy): domain Bacteria; phylum Myxococcota_A; class Polyangia; order Polyangiales; family Polyangiaceae; genus DASYCF01. The sequence continues at coordinate 888 of DASYCF010000145.1, read as the reverse complement.
CGTGGCGCCGCGCTCGGGCGCGTCGTGCAGGACGACCTGCGTGTCGCCGTCGCCGCTGCGCTGGAAGATCATCGTCACGCCGGCCGCCTCGAGCAGGCGGCTCACGAACGCGTGGTCGGTCTCGTTGTACTGCACGCGGTATTTCCGCGTCTTGTACGCGCGCGTCGTGCTGACGACCGGCGACACGCCCCACTCGGCGAGCATCGCCTGCGCGACGTCGAGGTCCGTCATCTGCTGGAAGACGCGGCAGTTCGTGCGCTGGGTCATGAGCCAGACCTTCGGCACCACCGTGAGGTGGTAGGTCGAGACGCCCGCCTCCTCGGAGCGCAGCTGGTGGATCTCGGAGAGGATGCCGCTCCAGCGCTGCGTCGCCGCTTGCCCGTCGGCGCCGCGGCCCTTGATCGAGAACGCCGCGGGCTTGCCGATGAGCGACTCGAAGTCGACCGCCGGGTTCGAGCTCGTCGCGACGACGTCGACCGAGAACAGCGTGGAGAGCCCCTCCTCGAGCGTGAAGTCGCGCGCGTCGAACGCGTCGTCCCCTTCGACCTCGAGCGTGAGTGAGTTGCCGTTCGTCGTCGTGTCCATCGTGCCTCCAGAGGTCGGCGGCCGAACGCCGCCGTGAATCTTCCGTGAGCCGCGGGGTCAGCCGCGGATCACGCGTCCCACCGCGAGCGCGACGATCGCCTCGGGGTGCGTCTCGGCGTGGTCTTCCTGCGCGCGGAGCTCGCCGAGCACGCGCGCCTTGAATCGAGGGAGGAGCGGCAGCGCGCGCTCGATCGCCTCGGGCAAGTACACGGGGATGGGCGCCGCGGCGCCGCCGAGCGTGATCTCGGCGCGGATGCGCGCGGCGCCGAGCAGCGTCTTCTTCTTGTACTTGCGCTGCTCGAG
>DASYCF010000144.1:0-2351 GCA_036500365.1 Byssovorax sp. | reverse complement strand
TGCCGTCTGCCGTCTGCCGTCTGCCGTCTGCCGTAGCCGTCTACGTAGACGTCGGCCGATGACCGCGTGCTTCGGTCCAATCGACTGGCTTCGGCGACGTAGACGGCGACAGTCAACGGTCAACGGTCAACGGTCAGCGGTCGACAGTGAGCGGCGACGGTAGACGCGGTAGACGGTGCACGGCGACGGTCGGGTCTCGTGAACTTTGGGTGTCGCGAGGGCGGACGCCTTTCCGCCGCGGCGCTTGCGGGCCGCCGGCCTCTCCCGGGCGCGCACCCGTCGCGCCGACGCCGCGCGAGCTCAGTGGGGTGGTTCGGTGTTGGGCGCGTGGCGTGAGTTGGGAGGGGCGCGGCGTCGTCACGGCGGCTGCGCGTGGGTGGGAAAGGCCGGCGGCCCTCCAGCGCCGCGGCGGAAAGGCTCACACCCATGGATCACGATACGCCCTACTTCGCTCACCACAGGCTCGATGCGTACACCGTCGCGAAGGAGGCGCTCGTCGCGGGGGAGGCGCTGGCGAGGCGCCTTCCTCGTGGCAACGCGGTGCTCGCGGACCAGCTTCGGCGTGCGCTGCTCTCGGCGCTGCTCAACGTCGCGGAGGGGGCGAGTCGGAGCGGCGCAGATCGCGTGGCGCGCTTTCGCATCGCGCGCGGCGAGGCGAGCGAAGCTGCGGCGGCGCTCGACGCTGCGCATGCGCTCGGGCTCGCGTCGCAAGGAGAGGTGCGGCCCGTGCTGACTCTGCTCGGCAGGCTCTACGCGATGCTGACGCGCCTCACGAAGGCCGCGCGCTGAAGATGGTCGCGGGCGCCGTGCCGGGCGGCGCCCACGATGGCCTGGACCCGAGCCATGGCTCCCGCGGAGACCGCCCCGGCGCTACAGCTTCGGCGCGCGCTCGCGGGCCGCGCCCCAGACGGCGACGACCGGGCGTCGTCGAGGACGAGTCGGCCGTCCTTCACGTGGGCCTTGAGCGGCTGCATCACGATGACGAGTCTACCCGGGCCGCGCCGCGTCGACCACGAGACCGCCTCGTGAAGCTTCGCGCTCTACCGCCGGCGGCGCTTCAGGCGAAGCGCGGCGCGGAGGGCGCCGACCGCCTCGGATTGCGACGCGCAGGTCATGCAGCGCTCGATGAGCGCGGGGTCGAGCTTCGGGAGCAAGGCGCTCTTCGGCGACGCGGCGTAGCGCTGGCGGCGGAGCACGTGGATCGTGAGCGCGCCGGCTTGCCAGACCCAGACCTCGCGCGCGCCGAGCTTGCGCCACACCTCGAGCTTGTCGATGCCGGCGTGCTTCCACACGACCTCGATGGCGATGTCGGGCGCGTCGACGGCCTCGGGGTCGCCGAGCACGTAGCACTCGTCGGCCTCCGCGCCGCGCTCGACGTCGGGGTTCTTGACCGTCCACGACCCGACGCCCTCGAACGGCATGCCCGTCTCCTCGGCCCACGCCTCGAGCAGGCGCGCGAGCCGCTTCTTGTCGGTCTCGTGGCGGCGCGCAGGCGCGGTGAACTCGAGCTCCCCTTCGAGGTAGGTCATCCTCGGCACGCCGCGATCGCCGCGCCACGCGAGCAGCGCCTCGTAGGCTTGCCAGCTGACGCCGTGCAGGACGACGCGCTGATCGAAGTCGACCGGCGAGAGCGCAGGCAGCGGGCGCGCGGCGACCATCCGCGGGATGTTACCCGACGCGCGGTGAAGTCGGCAGGGCCGCGCTGCGCCTTGCCGCGCGCGTCGTCGTCGGCGCATCCTCGGAGCATGACGACCGGGAGGCGACGCGTGCAGCTCCAGGGGGACGAGGCGTTGAGCTACATGCTCAGCATGGTGATGCCGCAGATGCTCCCGCACTGGGACGGCAAGAACGAGCGCGTCATCGTGATCGAGCGCGACGGCGACGACACCGTGAAGGGCGCTTTCTCGCCGCGACGCGATGCCGTGTCGACGCTCCGTCGCATGGCGCACGCGTCTGCGAACCGGCCGCACGCCGAGCTCCTGGCGAAGGCAGCGAGCGACCTCTCCGTCGGGCCGCCCGCGAGCGGCAACGTGCAGGTGCTCTTCCTCGGACCGCTGCAGTGCGGCCTCGTCGAGATCGCCGAGGCGATGATGCGCGACCCGCCGATCGGCGTCCCCGTCGACGAGTTCCGCGGCCTGCTCGCCGCGTTTCAAGCGTCCGAGACCGCCGTCGCGGCGCTCGAGCGCGAGCACCTGCTCGTGTGCGCGGACCTCGGCGATGGAGTCCCGGCGCTGTTGCGGCTGGCGGAGCTCGCGGCGACGCGATGGAGCGAGTCGTCCGCGTTGGCCGTCGCGACGGCCAAGGCATCGACCGCGCTCGAGTCGCTCGCGCACACGCCCGCGGTGCAGCAC
>DASYCF010000143.1:0-4018 GCA_036500365.1 Byssovorax sp. | reverse complement strand
GGGCTCTTCGCGCTGCCGTCGCGGCTCGGTGGCGGCTACGTCTTCTGGTCCGACGCGCGCACGTTCGTCGCGCCTTCGTTCGACGGTCCGCTCACCGCCGTCGCCGAGATCGCGGCCACGGGAGGTGCGGCGCCGCTGCGTGATCGCGTGATCCTCCGCACGCCGGCGGGCGCCCTCGAGCTCGACCCGCGGACGCGCGCCGTCCGCCGCGCCGAAGAGCCAGGTCTCACGGCGGCCGCCGCGTCGACGGACGGCGACGTCTCCGTGACGCTCGACGCGCTCGGGCGCGCGCGCGTACGGCTCGGCGCCCCGGCGCCGATCGATCTGACCTCGCGCACGGGTGAGCGCTTCACGAGCGTGATCGCAGGCGCGGAGGTCAAGCTGACGGGCGAGCGCGGCGAGATGTTCTTCGTCGGCGCGGACGGCGCGCTCGGGCGGGTGGACGCGGCTCGCACGCTCGATCTCCTGCGTCCGGAGCAACCCTCGCGCCCGCGTGAGGCGGAGCTCGCGTCGCGCGACTTCGCCGATGCCGTGACCCGCGGCGTCGAGATCGCGCCGGGCGTCGCGCTCGTCACGCGCGACGGCTCGATCGCGCGCGTCTCGCTGCGCAGCGGGCAGACGATCGACGAGCACCCGACGCGCGCGGCCCTCGACTCGACGTGCGCGCTGCTCCGCCTCGCCGACGAGCTCGTCGCCGTGTGCCCGGGCGGCGCGCGGGCGTCCGTCTTCTCGCACGTCGACGGAGAGCCCGAGCTCGAGATCGCGTTCGACGCCCGCGCGAGCTTCGTCCTCGGCGCGGGAGCGGCGCTCGGCTTCGAGGGTCCGTGCGACCGCGCCTCCGCCGACGGGACGTCCCCGCCGCGCGCGCCGCGGCGCGACGGCGCGGCGCACGTCTACTGCGCGCGTCAGCCCGGCGGCGCGTGGATCGAGCGCGCGATCACCGGCGCCGACGGCGAGCACTTCTTGAGGTGGATCCCGGCGGCGGGAGGTCGCGTCACCGCGCTCGTCGCCGCGCACGACGGCCCGCCCACGAGCGACGCGGGCGTGCGCAAGATCCGCGTGACGCCGCCCGACCTCTCGCTCGCGGCGAGCGTGGCGCGCACGATCGGCGTCGATCGCGACGCGTGGGAGGAGCCGGGCGGCGCCGTGCGCGTGTGGCCACGCGCGGCGGACGGGCGCCGGGCCTCCGTCCGCGTCGACGCGGGCGGCGTCGTGCATCGGCTGCGCGCGCCGCCCGAAGGCACCGATCTCACCGTCGGCGGCCGGCGGGCGATCGCCTGGTCGCGCGCGCCCGACGCGCCGTTCTTCGAATCGACCGACGGCGGCGAGACGTTCCACGACATCGACCCGCCGCCTGCGCGCGTGTTCGATCCGCCGATGCCCACGGACGCCTGCTCCGATCTCGGCTGCGCGTTCGGGGGGTGGGCGCGCGTCGGCTGGGGGAGCTCCGCGCACGCGTCACCGGTCGTCGACGCGCCGATGGCCGATCCGCCGCGCGCGGCGTTCGCCGACGCGTTCCCGTCGCAGGTCTCCGTCACGTGCACCTTCGGCGGGGCGAAGCGGCCTCGTCGCCCGGCCTCGCCGCACGGGGCGCCGGTCCCTGTCTACATGGGCCACACGATGCAAAGCGCGCCCATGTCCGGGCCGTTCGCGTTCGACGTCGCGGCGCCCTTCGCGCCCGAAGCGCCGGTGCGGGCGGTGACGTTCGCGCTCGACGGGGCGCACGGCGCGACGTGGACGGCTCCGTTCCTCGATCGCGACGGCGTCGATCTGTTGTTCGTATGGCCGACGGTGGCGGCCCGCGCGGGCGCACCCTCCGTGCGCATGGCCGAGCCGACGCACGTCTCGAGCGCCCTCGATCTCGGCGCCGGCGCGACGCTCCTGTTCGACGAGGACTACGCCATCCTCCGCGTCGCGCGCGGCGCAGCGTCCGCGGTCGCGACGCGCCTCACCCGCGCCGCGGTCGTCGCACCCCTGCGCCTGACGCTCGCGAGGCGCCTCGATCGCGCGGGCGTCACCATCCTCGGCTACCGCAACATCTCGGGCGAGGTGTGGGTCGCCGATCTCGACCTGGGCCGAGGCGAGGCTGGGCCGCTCGTGTCCGTCGGACGCTTCGACGGGGCGACGGCGTGCACGGGCCCGCGCGCGCTGCTCGCCGTGGTCGACCTCCCGACGAGCATCCTGATCGACGACGCGCTCGACGGCGGGCACGCGACGACTGACGTGCTCGCCAGCTACCGCGCGTTCGTCACGCCGGCGGGCGTCTGCCTCGACGCGATGGAGGCCCGCGGCCGCGACGGCGAGATCGCGGCCCGCCTCGACGCGCGCGGCGTCGCCGTGTGGCGCCGCCCGGGCTTCGACCTGACCGGCACGTGCCGCCTCGCGCGCGGGCCGTGAGCGTCGCGTAGGACCGCGACGCAGATCCTCCTACCTTGATGCACGCCAGGCCACGAAGGCCCTTGGTTCGGAGCGCGCGGCCGAAGTAGTCTGGCTGACCTATGCGACCCGAGCTCCAGATTCTGTTCGAAGAACCGGCGTTCACGATTGGGCTGTTCGAGAACGCGCTCGTATGGTGTTTCCGCGGCGAGGTGACGCTCGACCGCATCAAGTGGGCCATCCCGGCGCACAAGCAGCTCGTGAAGAAATATCCGAACGGCATCAGCGTGACGACGATCATCGCCGAGACGGTGCCTCTCTCCATGCCGGCCGACGCGCGGAACCTCTCGACCGTGATTACGAAGGAGCACGAGCCCTATTACTGCTGCGTCAGCGAGGTCGTCCCCGGGACCGGCTTCCGCGCCGCGACCGTGCGGAGCATCACCGCCGGCATCCGGATCATCGCGCGGAGCAAGTTCCCCGCGAAGGTGTTCGCCGACGTGACGACGGCCGCGAACTGGCACGCGCCGCTCATGTCTCCTCATGTCCCGTCGAAGCTCGTCGATCCCGGCGACCTCGGCCAGGCCGCCGAGCGCGTCCGCCTCGGTCCGAGCTAGGATGTCCGGCCGCTGAGGCCTTCAGGGAATGGCGAGGTGATCGCGCCAGTAGCGGGTCAGGAAGACGTCGCCCGGGTCGACGCGCGCGCGCACCTCGCGGAACTTCGCCGCGCCCGGGAAGCGGGAGAGCAGCCGCTCGGCGGGGACGACGGCCTCGGGAGGGAGGAATTTCCCCCAATGAAGGCGGTAGTCGAAGGGCTCGAGCGCGCGCCAGAACTGCGGATAGAAGTCCGTCGCAGGATCGCCCGCGTTCTTGCCGAACCAGAACACGTCGACGCGAAAGACGTCCCTCGCGCCGGTGGCCGGGCTCAGCAGGAACGTCGGATCGGCCTTGGCCGCGTAGAGCTCGTACGCGAACGGGCCGGTCGCCTGATAGGCGCCCTCGGGCGTGCCGTCGGCGTCGAACAGCTTGCGGAGCGCGGCGATCACCTTGCCCACCGTGCCGTCGCCGGGCGTGAAGGGGATCCAGAGCTCGGTGAACCACGTCGGCATCAAGAGGTCGTCCATCTGGTTGTCCATGGGCAGGCCCATGAACGACCGATCGGCGAACGTCTGCACGGCGGGCGCGCCGTCCTTCCCGGTCGTCACGAAGATGCCGAGGATGACGTCGAGGTGCGCGGGGACCAGGCGCGCGAGCTCGTTGAAGATCTCGTGGATCATCGGCAATTTCAGCGCGAACGCGAGCAGATCGTCGGCGGCGGTGACGAGCAGCTCGACGAGCGGGATCCACGCGGCGGCGAGCGTGATGGGGTCGTGCCGCTCGCCCTTCAGCGTCTCCCAGAGGGCGGTGAGCCACGGCAGGAGATGCTGCGGCTCGAGCGGGAAATCGGGGTCGGCCGGCGGCGCGAGCAGGCCGCGGAGGCCGGCCGAGATGCGCTGCTTGTCGGCGACGGCGGGGTGCGCGCGCACGGAGCCGAGCGCCGCGAGCAGCTTGTCGGGCCAGCCCACGTTGCCGAGGACGGTGTAGATCACGGACGCGCCGACCTGCGAGAGCACGGGCAGATAGGCGATCTCGTGATACGGCT
>DASYCF010000142.1:0-2716 GCA_036500365.1 Byssovorax sp. | reverse complement strand
ACGAGCTCGATCGACAAGACGGCGCCGCCCCTCGCCTTGCGCTTGGCGATCTCGGCGCGCGGCACGGGCGCGGCGGTGACCTCGTGACCCGTGCGCGCCAGGATCGGCGCGACGGTGCGCGCGATCTCGACGAGGTGCGGGGCGCCGGCGTCGACGAGCAGGTCGACGGGCGGCCCGCCCCAGCCCGCGTCCCCGACGGCCGGCGGGAGCGCGCCGAGGCCGAGGTGCGCGATGCGCTCGGGCGGGATCGCGGACGCGAGGCGCTGCGCGACGCCCGGCATACCGAACGCGCCCGCGTCGCCGCTCGTGACGAGGGCCACGAGCGCGGCGCGCCCGAGATCGAACTTCACCGCGCCGCGCCGCACGTCGTGCAGGCCCGTGCCGAGCCAGCCGAGATCGTCGCGCTCGGCCTCGAACTCGCGGAGCGACGTGCGCAGATCCTCCGCGGGCGAGACGTCGATCTCGTCGAGGAACGCGTTGCCGCGCGCGGCGTTGACGTTGCGCGTGAGGCGCAGCACGCCGCCCGAGATGTCGGCTCGGAAGGCGCCCGTGCCGTCCGGCTGCGCGGGCGAAAAACGGCGCGGGAGGAGCGCGACGAGCGGCGACGAGAGCGCGCGCATCAGCGTCATCGCGTCGACGCCGCCGAACACGGCGACGTGCGGGTCGTCGCGGCGCGTGCTCGGTCGCGGCACGTCGACGAGCCACGCCGCGGCGCCCCGCGCGCGCGCGCGCTCGACCGACGAGACGAGGTCACGCGCGTCGAGCGGTACGCCGCGCGCCGTGTGCAGGCCCTCGCGGAGCTTCACGATCGTCTCGCCCGCGTCGCGCGCGGGGGCGGCCTGCACGAGCGACGGGTACGCGTTGCCGGCCCCGTCGAGCGCGAACACGGGATCGGCGATCGCCGTCGAGAAGAGCGCCGCCGCGGGGTCGCCGAGGTCGTGGGGGTCGATCGACGAGACCGACCACGGCACGTGGAACGCGACGCGCCCGCCGAGCGGCGTGCGGCCGAGCGCGCGCGCGATGCCGGGGCGAAAGAGCGCGGCGCCGCCGAGCGCGAGGCCGCCCGCGAGCGCCGCGCGACGCGTCACGAGCCTCAACGCACCACCCAGATTTCGTCGGTCGTGGCGACGACGAACGGCGCGCGACCCGGGCCGTCGGGCGGACACACCGCGAGCGCGCGCACGCCCGCCGCCGCCGGGATGCGCATCACGTCGCGCAGCTTGCCCGGCTGTGCCCGCGACCACGAGCGCACGACCACCGCGTCTTCGAACGGGTTCTGCGTGTCGATCGTCGAGATGACCTCGGGGTCGCCGTCTTGATCGAGATCGCCGACGGCGAGCTGGGCGCCGACGTCGTCGAAGAAGAGCTTCCTGCCCGCGTCGTCGCGGAGCTCGAGCTTGTCGGCCTCGCGGCCGACCCAGACGACGAACGCGTCGCCGCGCGGGGAGACGACGCGCGCGGAGGCGAACGCGTCGTACTTTCCGCCGACGGTCGCCGCGTACGTCGCGCCGTCACCGCGCGCGCACGGCGCGACCGGTCCGGTGACGACGACGTTGCCGCCGCGCGCGCACGCGGTGCCGTCGCCGTCCGGCAGAGCGACGCCGGGCAGCAGATCGGTGAGCTTGAGATCTCCGTCGAGGCGCACGCTCGAGGCGCGATCGGTGAGGCCGACGTCGAGGAACGGCGTGCCGTCGCGCGCGGCGACGGTGGCGAACGCGAGCGGCTCGCGCAGCGGAGCGGGGTTCACCTTCGCGAGGTCCGGCCAGCTCCGCGACACGATCGGCGACACGCGCCCGCCGCGCAGGCGCAGCGTGGTGACGCGCCGCCGGCTCACCGCGAGGATCTCGGGCACGCCGTCGCCGTGAAAATCGCCGCACGCGAGGGCCACGACGTCGCCCTCGAAGTTGCGCGCGCGATCGACGTGGGCGGCGACGAGCGGGATGGGCGTGAGGTAGGTGCGCACCTCCGCGTCGAGCGGCGCGCGCGCGAACGCGTGGAGGCTCGGCGCGGGCTCGGGATCGCGCGCGCGAGCCCAGACGGTGCCGGGCACCGGGTACACGTCGGCCTTCACGCGGAGCTCGCCGCCGCCGATCTCGATCGTGAGGTACACGAGCGCGGCGTCGCCCTTCACGAGCGCGCGCGCGGACGGGAGCGTCGTCGGCTCGGCCTTCGTGCGCGACCCATCGGCGCGCCGTCCGCTCAACTGGGCGACGATCGCGGCGACGAGCTGCGGGCCGCGCGGGGCGCCTGCGTCGCTCGCGAGGGCGCCCGCCGCGACGAGGACGCGGCCGCGGATCGGCGCGAGCTGCTTCGCGATCGACTCCGCGACCGCGGCGATCGCTGCACGCGGCGCCTTCGCGACGCTCGGCGCAGGCGCGGGGGCGACGGAGGCGGACGCCCTCGGCGCCGGGGCCGACGCGCGCCCGGGCTTCGGCTGCGCGACGGCCGCGTCGGCCCAGGCGAGGGCGACGAGCACGGCGCCGCCCGCGCAGCCGACGAGCGCCCGAGGGATCGACGCGCGCATCGCCTTCCTCATATCGCAGCGGCGACGCGCGGGCGCCTCAGAGACAGCACTGGCGCAGCACGCCGCCGCCCGCGCCCGCGATGGGCGAGCACGGACACGCCCCGCCGACCCCCGCGGCCTGACCGGCGCCGCCGTTCGCGCCCGTCGAGCCTGTCGCGCCCGTCGTCACGGTGGCGCCGCCGCCCGCGCCGG
>DASYCF010000141.1:0-2018 GCA_036500365.1 Byssovorax sp. | reverse complement strand
CGGCGCCGACCTCCGCGGCGCGAACCTCCGCGGCGCGAACCTCGAGCAGGCCGTGCTCGAGGGCTGTGACCTCACGGGGGCCGACCTCACGGGGACGAACCTGAAGCGGACCGTCCTCGCGAGGGCGGTCCTCCGCGGCGTGGACCTCTCGGGGCAGGATCTCGAGATGACCGTGCTCGTCGGCGCCGACCTCCGCTCCGCGGACCTCACCGGCGCGCGGCTCCTGCGCGCGCCGATGCAGCAGGCGAACCTCTCGGGCGCGAACCTGACGCGCGCGGTCTTTCGCACGGCGCTCCTCGACGGCGCGGTGCTCGCCGGCGCCGTCGTCGACAAGACCGTCTTCCGCGGCGTGAGCTTCTCCGACGTCGACGCTCGATCCCTGCCGCTCAAGGGCCTCTCGCTCACGTACTGCTCGTTCAAGGACGCGCCCCTCGACGGCGTCGACTTCACCGGCTGCGATCTCTCGTCGTCCGATTTCAGCGGCGCGAGCCTCGAGGGGGCGATCTTCACCGGCGCCGTGCTCACGCAGGCGAACCTCATGAAGGCGAACCTCGCTCGCGCGCTCCTCGCCGGCGTGCAGGCGAAATCGGCGTTCTTCGGCGAGGCGGCGCTGCGGGGCGCGAGCCTTTCGAACGCGCGCCTCCGCTACGCGACGTTCACGAAGGCCGATCTGCGAGGCGCGCTGTTCGTCGGCGCCGATCTGCGCGAGACGCAGCTCGTCGGCGTCGACGCCGAGGGCGCGTTCTTCGGGCAGGCGCGGCTCCACTACGCCGACCTCTCGAACGCGAACCTCACCAGCGCCGACCTCACCGGCGCCGATCTCTTCATGGCGAACCTCCACAACATCCGCGGCGACAAGGCCAAATGGGCCGGCGCCGCGCTGGTGGGCGTCAAGCGGACGGACATCGATAGGCTGGAGGCAGAGGTCTGGCTGCCCCCCGCGTTCAGGACTCCAGCGTAGGAGAAGAAGGCCCATGTCGAACACGAGCGTCCGAGGCCGCGCGACCGCGCGCGTCGTGCCCGCGATCCCGAGCGACTACCTCGGCCCCGCGGTGGTGGCCGCGATCGAGCCCGGCGGCGTCGAGGCGCGGCTGCCGAGCGGCGCGTGCGTGCGCGCGGCCCTCGCGCTCGCCCTCCCGTACCGGCCCGCGATCGACGACGTCGTGCTGCTGATCGGCCGCGACGACGCGCACTACGTCGTCGGCGTGCTGCGGGGCTCGGGCGAGACGGCCCTGGCGTTCGAGGGCGACGTGACCCTCCACGCCGTGCGCGGCCGCCTGCGCCTCACGGGAGACGAGGGCGTCGAGGTGCAGGGCAAGGAGCTCGAGATCCTCGTCTCCGCCTTCAAGGTGGTCGCCGACTCGATGGTCCACAAGGCGGCCTCGGCGTACCAGCGCGTCACGGGCTTGTTCAGCCTGCGCGCCCGCGACGCGGAGACGCTCGTCGACGGGACGAGCACCACGAAGGCCCACACGGCCGTCGTGCTCACGGAGGACAAGATGACCCTCAACGGCAAGCAGATCTACCTCGGCTGAGGCCCACCGCCATGCTGCCTGCCTCGAACCGCGGCGCCGGGATGAACATCGGGTTCCCCGACGTCTGTCTCGTACCCGCCGCGCCCGCGCCGATCCCCACGCCGTTCCCCAACCTCGCGATGAACGCGATGGCGGCGCCCTTCGCCGTCACGGTGTGGATCTCGATGATGAACGCGCTCAACATGATCTCGTCGATCCCGATGACGTCGGGCGACGAGGGGGGGAGCGCGAGCCCGATCAAGGGTCCGGGTCGCTACACGATGGGCAACCCGCTCGTGTACGTGGAGCTCATGCCCGCCATCAACCTCCTTTGTCCGACGACGGGGAACAACATGGTGAACCCGCTCGGGGCCGTCCTCGTGCCGAGCGCGGTCAACGTGTTCTTCACGCTGCGCGCGGACGAGGCCGGGCCCGGGGCGGACGTGAGCGACGCCGCCGTCGCGGCGCTCGGCGCGGCGGTCACCGCGTGCGACGGCGTGCGCG
>DASYCF010000140.1:0-6629 GCA_036500365.1 Byssovorax sp. | reverse complement strand
CTGCTCGTTGTCGGGGCGGAACGGCGTGCGACAGTCGAGGCAGACCTTCCGGCCGAGACGCTGAGCGAGGACGAGGTTCACGCTCGCGGTGATGAGGAACGGCTCGACGCCCATGTTGAGCATGCGCGAGATGGTCGACGGCGCGTCGTTCGTGTGGAGCGTCGACAGCACCAAGTGGCCCGTGAGCGCGGCCTTGACGGCGATCTCGGCCGTTTCGAAGTCGCGGATCTCGCCGACCATGATGATGTCGGGGTCTTGCCGGAGGAACGCGCGCAGGCTCATCGCGAAGTTGAGCCCGATCTCGTCGTGCATCTGCACCTGGTTGATGCCGTGCAGGTTGTACTCGACGGGATCCTCGGCCGTGCTCACGTTGGTGCCGACCTTGTTGAGGTCCGAGAGCGCCGAGTAGAGCGTCGTGGTCTTGCCGGAGCCGGTCGGGCCCGTGACGAGCACCATGCCCCACGGCTGGTTGATCGCCCACTGGAAGTCCTCGAGCGGCTTCTGGTCGAAGCCGAGCTTCGTCATGTCGAGCTGGAGGTTCGACTTGTCGAGGAGGCGCAGGACGATCTTCTCGCCCCAGAGCGTCGGCAAGACGGAGACGCGGAAGTCCATCTCGCGGCCCTTGCCCATCTTGAGCTTGATGCGGCCGTCTTGCGGGAGGCGCCGCTCGGCGATGTCGAGCGAGCTCATGATCTTGAGGCGGCTCGAGATCGCGTTCTTCATCTTGAACGGCGGCTGCGTCTCTTCCATGAGCACGCCGTCGATGCGGTAGCGCACGCGGAGCTTCTTCTCGTACGGCTCGACGTGGATGTCGCTCGCCCCCTTCTTGATGGCGTTGAGCAAGATCGCGTTCACGAGCCGCACGACGGGCGCGCCCTCGGCGGCCTTCTCGAGCTCGAGGACGTTCACGTCGTCGCCGTCGACGGCGAAGTCCACCTCCTCGTCGCCGAACTCGCCGAGCACGTCGTCGTACGAGGCGCCGATGTTGTAGGCGCGCTCGATGCAGGCGAGGATCCCGCTCTCGCTGCCGACGACGGGATCGACGTTGAGGCCCGTGAGGAACTTGATGTCGTCGATCGCGTGGAGGTTCGTCGGATCGGCCATCGCGACGACGAGCGCGGAGCCCGAACGCGAGATGGGGATGATCTTGTGCTTCTCGCACACCTCCTTCGAGACGAGCTTGGTCACCTCGGGGTCGAACTCGATCTCGTCGAGGTTCACCGCGGGCACGCGGTACTGCGCCGAGAGGAAGTTCGTGATCTCGCCGTCGGAGATGTAGCCGAGCTTCGCGAGCGCGTAGCCGAGGTTGCCGCCGGTCTTTCGCTGCTCCTCCTGCGCCTGGCGGAGCTGCTGCAGGCTGATGAGCTTCTCGCGGACCAGGAGTTCGCCGAGGCGATTCGTCGTCGACATGGACCCGGCCAATCTCTCGTTTCGGCGATCGAGCGTCAAGGCGCCCGCGCGGAGCCCGGCGCGGCGGCGCGGGCGCGGCGCGCGGTGTAGCATGCGCACGTGGGCTTCTTTCGGCGGCTCCTCGGGTCGCGCATCGCCGCGGCGACGATGCCCGTCCCGGCGCGCGAAGCCCGCGCGAAGGAGCTCTCGGGCGACCTCGCGAGCGCCGCCGTCCTCTACGAAGACGCGGGGCTCTACGACGACGCCGCGCGCGTGCTGCTCCTCCGGGCCGACGCCGAGCCGAGCGCCGAGAAGCGCATCGCGTTCTGCGCGCTCGCCGCGGCGAAGGCGACGAGCGACGAGCTCCGGCGCAAGGCGATCGGTCGCAAGGCGCTCGTCGCGTTCGACGTGCTCAAGAGCCGCGGCGCGAGCGCGATGAACAGCGAGGTGCTCGCCGTCGCGCGCGAGCTCGAGGAGGCGGGCGAGATCATGCCGGCGGCCGACGCGTACGCGCTCGCCGGCGACGCCGAGTCCGAGGTGCGCATGCTCACCGCGGCGGGCGCGATCGAGCGGCTCGAGGAGCGCCTCCGCGCGTCGGCGGCGACCGCGCGAGCGAGCCGCGATCTCGACCTGCTCCTCCACAAGCTCGACGACCTCGATCGCACGGCGGAGCGCCGCGCCGCGCTCGCCCTCGCCCACGACGCGCTCGTGAAGCACGAGGACGAGCGCGTGTCGGACGCGGCCCGGCGCATCCGCGCGCGGCTCGCGCGCGGGCCCGTCGTCGACCTCCAGATCGACGGCGTCGTACGGCGCGTCGCGCTCGGCGTCGACGTGACGCTCGGCCGCGCCGACGCGACGATCGCGCTCGCGTCACGCGCCGTCAGCCGCAAGCACCTGCGCGTCTTCCGCGGGCCGAGCGGCGCTCCTTTCGTCGAAGACCTCGACACGCGCAACGGCACCTTCCTCGCGGGCGCGCGCGTCACCGAGCCGCTCCCCGTCGGCGACGGCGTGACCGTCGATCTCGGCAACGAGGTGCGCTGCGCGATCGAGCGCTCGGGCGCGGGCGTCGTGGTCGAGGTCGCGGGCGCGCGCTACGACGCGCCGCTCGGCCCGCTCGTCGTCGGCGACTGGGCGTTCACCTTCGAGAGCGCGGGCGGCGACGCGTTCGTCGTGCTGACCACGTCGAGCGGCGGCGCGCGGCCGTTCCTCGGCGAGTACCAGCTCGCGCCGCGCGTCGAGCTCGCGTCGGGCGACGCGCTCGCATCCGAGCGCGCCGGCGCGGCGCGCGTGCGGGTGCTGGCTCCGCTCGATCACGAAGAGACGACGAGCTGATGGGCCTCTTCGATCGCGTCCGCGGCTGGCTGCAAGACGATCCGGTCCCCCAGGAAGACGAGCCGGCGCGACCGCGCGACGAGCGGCCTGCTCCGCCCGACCCGTACGCGACGCTCGCCGACGTCGGGCTGCTCTCGGGGCCGTCGACGGACGCGGCCATCGCGCTGCTCCGCCGGGCGCGGGCGACGCCGCACGAGGCCGTGGCCGTCGAGCGCACGCTGGCCGCGATGAGCGAGCGCGCCGTGGCCGAGCCGATCAAGATCGCGTGCGCGGACATCCTCGCGGCGCGCGGCGACGAGCGCGGCGCGCTGCGCGTCCTCGAGGGCGTCACGTCGGCGCCCGGGCTCGTGCTCGCGGCGGACCTGTACGCGAGCTCGGGCCAGCTGCCGCGCGCGGTCGGCGCCATCGAGCGCGTGCTCGCCCGCGACATCGGCGCGCCGGGCGCGCGCGAGCGCCAGCAGCGATGGAGCTCCGCGCTCGGCTACGCGCGGCACACGCCTACGCGCGCGCGCGACGAGGCGACCGCCGTCGCCGCCGAGCGGCCCGCGGGTCCCTTCCGCCTGCTGCGCGAGGTCGCGCGCGGCGGCGCCGGCGTCGTCTACGAGGCCGAGGACGAGCTCCTCGGGCGGCGGCTCGCGTTCAAGGTCTACCACGGTCGATCCGCCGATCGCGTACCGCTCGAGAAGGAGGCGCGCCTCGCGGTCAAGCTCGCCGGGCCCGGCGTCGTGCGCGTGTTCGACGCAGATCCGAAGGCCGGCTGGGTCGCGCTCGAGTGGATCGCGCGGGGGTCGATCCGCGATCGGCTGCGCGCGGGCGACCTCGAGCCGCTCGGCCCTGTCGCGCGGTGGGCTCGGCCGCTCGCGCGCGCGCTCGCCCGCGTGCACGGCGCCGGCTTCGTCCACGCGGACGTCAAGCCGGGCAACGTGCTCTTGCGTCAGCCGGGCGACCCCGTGCTCGCCGACTTCGGCATCGCGCGGAGCATCGGCGCGCCCGGCGGCGGCGGGAGCCCGGGCTACATCTCGCCCGAGCGCCTCGGCGGCCGCGCGAGCCACCCGAAGGACGACGTGTACGCCTTCGGCCGCGTGCTCGAGGACGTGCTGCACGTGTTCGACGCGCGCGGCGCCGAGCCCGCCGACGCGGCCGAGTTCCGCGCGCTCGCCCTCCGCTGCATCGGCCCGGACGACGACCGCCCCGACGACGGCGCCGGCCTGACGCGTGCGATCTGACGACCGCGCCGCGCCCGCCATCACTCCGCGTGGTCGCCGTGCCCCTCGTAGCCCGCCTGGTTGATGCCGCTCGTCAGCTCGCAGTTCTGCTCGCACTCGAGGAGCGCCGTCGCGGCGGGTCCAGGCGGCGTGAGCGCGGCGTCCGTGATCTCGTCGCAGGTGGCGTTGTTCACGCACCCGGCGGCGCACGCGGTGAGGCCGGTGCACTCGTTCGCGGGCTGGCCGCCCGTGCTCGAGCTCGCCGCCTCGCTCGCGCTCGCGGTGGACGACGGGATGTTGAGGCACGCGTTCGTGTGATCGGCCGCGCGGGAGCAGTCGTCCTCGCCGCAGCCCGCGGCGAGGGCGCACCACCCGCCGCCGAGGAGCACCGCCGCGAGGAGGCCGATCGTCCATTTCATGGGCCGCGCTGCACTACCACGACCACGGCGCCGAGGGCGAGCCCAGCACCTTGCGCGCGCTCGCCGAGGCCGCCCGCTGGTTTCGGGCCTACACCTTCGTCCAAAGGCCCGATAGAGTCGCCCCTCGAATGAGCAGCGAGGGTGCCTCGGGGCCGGTCGCGCAGCGAACCATCGCGGGGCCGAAGGCGTGAGGCGCGTCGCCTTCATCGCCACGTCGGGCCCGCTGGCCGACGCACGCAGCGCGCCCGGCGAGCTCGACGGCGACGCGATGCGCACGCGCCTGGCCCAGGACGACACGCGCTTCGAGGTCGTCGACGTCGATCCGAAGGACGATTTCGCGCTGCAAATCGAGGAGTTCTTCGACAAGTCCGAGCTCTCCCCCGACGACGAGCTCCTCATCTACGTCTCCGCGTCCGTGCTGACGAGCGTCGAGGGCGAGCTCTTCGTCTGCCTCGATCCGACGCAGCCGGGCACGGGCGACAGCGTGAAGGATCTCGCGCTCGTGCTGCGCGAGCGCTTCACCGGGCGCGCGCTCTTCTTCCTCGAGTGCCGTCACAAACCCGATCCCGCGGATCCGTTCCGCTCCGCCGCGCTCGTCGGCGTCGCGAAGGACGCGGTGAAGCCGCGCGACAGCGGAATCGGCCTGCTCGTCGCGGCGCGACCGCTCGACCTCGACGCCGAGGAGCGCATGTCGCCGCTCACGCGGGAGCTGATCGCGGCGATCGACCGCGCCGATCCCGAGGTCGGCCTCACCGTCGAGCAGTTCTACGACGAGGCCATCGAGGAGCTCGCGGGCGTGGTCCCCGGCTTCGCGCACGTGAAGGGCCGCGCCGGCTTCCAGCTGCTCGCGAAGGTGCCGCGCACGGTGCGTCCCCCGGACGACGTCGCGGCGCAGCCCGCCGCGCCGACGACGTTCCGCAGCGCCGCGCCGCCTGCGCCCACGGCGGCGGCGCCCTCCGCGCCGGAGGCGCCGGTCTCGGACCGCCGCGTGTCGACGCCGCCGATGGCGCTCCCCTCGGATCGGTCGTTCCAGAAGCAGGAAGATCACCTGCCGAAGATCATGATCTCGGACCGGCCGCCGCCGCCGACGTCGACGCCGTCGCGCACGCCGTCGAACCGCCCGCCGAGCCCCACGGCCGGCCGCCCGGTGAGCGCCCCGCCGGTCGCTCCGCCGCCGCCGCCGGTGCCGACGATGGCCTCCGCCGTCGCCGCCGGCACCGCGAACGATCACGTCGGCGCCGGTGATCGCGCCGCGCGCATGAACGATCCCGAGGGCGCGCTCGCGGCGTTCAAGCGCGCGCTCGTGCAGCTCCCGCCGAACGCGTCCGCCGAGCGGGCGGAGGTCTTCATCCGCATCGCCGACGTGAAGGTCGATCAGCACAAGCGACGCGAGGCGATCTCCCAGTACGAGAAGGCGCTCGGCCTGGTGCCGACGCACCCCAAGGCCCTGGCCGCGCTCCTCGACCTCAACGCGCACGAGGGCGACTGGCGCGCCGTGCAGGTCGCGGAGGATCGCATCCTCGCGACGATCGACGATCCCGACGTCACGTTCGATCGGCTCGTCGAGTTCGGCTCACGCTGGCAGCGGCTCATGCTCGACGACGGTCGCGCGCGCGGCCTCCTCGAGATGGCGCAGGCGCTCAAGTCGAACGACGTCGCCCTGCTCGAGGCGCTGCAGCGCCTCTACGAGCGCGCGGGACAGGTGGAGCAGGTGCTCTCCACGCGCCTCAGGCTCGCCGAGCTCGGCGCGACGCCGCGCGCGCGCGCCGACGCGTACTCCGACGTCGCCTCGTACGCGCTCCTCGAGCTGAAGCGAGAAGAGCTCGCCCTCGAGCTCTTCGAAAGGGCGCTCGACGCGGACCCGAGCCTGCTCGACCCGCTCGCCGTCGTCGCCCGGCTGCTCGCCGACCGGCAGGAGTGGAGCGAGCTCGAGCGCGCGTACCGCCGCATGCTCGAGCGCGCGCCGCACATCCCCGAGGACGACGTGCGCGTCGAGGTGACCTGGGAGCTCTGCCGGCGCCTCGGCACGCTCTTCCGCGATCACATCGAGGACCCCGCGCTCGCGCTCGACGCGTTCGAGGACGCCGTGGGGGAGAAGCCCGACGACGTGCAGACGCGCCTCACCGTCGTGGGCCTCGCGCGCGGGCTCGGAGTGATCGAGCGCGCCGTCCCGCACCTGCAGGCCATCGCGGCGCTACAGCCCGCGCGCATGGAGACGTTCCACGAGCTCTTCGAAGTGTTCCAGCGCCTTCGCCGCCCCGACGAGGCGTTCTCCACCGCGGCC
>DASYCF010000139.1:0-16736 GCA_036500365.1 Byssovorax sp. | reverse complement strand
GCGATCCGCCGCGCCCACGAGGACGCTCAGCGTGGTCTTCGCGTCTCCGACGCGGGCGACGTGATCGAGGATCTGGACGTCGCGCGCGCGCGCGTCGTCGAGCGTCACGAGGCCCTGCTCGACGCCTACGCGGCCGTCCGCCGCGATCGAGATCGACGCCTCGCCCGCGAGATCCGCGGTGGCGCCGTCGCCGAGATCGACGCGAGCGCGCGCGCCGCGCGTGGTCTTGATGCGAGCAGGCGTAGCAACGGCGCCGCCACGCGCGAGCGGCGCGCACGGGGTCGCGGCGGGCTCGAGCGGGCACGCGAGGACCGAGCCGCCCGACGCGCCTGGATCGATCTCGAGCGCCCGCGCGGCGCCGTGCGCGCTCGACGAGATCCCGGCCGATCGCGAGCCGCACGCGCCCGTCGCGGAGACGAGCGCCGCGAGCGCAAGGCAAGCCACACCGCTGCGAGCGCGGGCGCGCCCGTTCGAGTCCAGTCCGAGCACGAGGCCTCCGTCGGGTCAGTCACCGCGTGCGTTGGACGCCGCGGGAGCCCGAGAGGTCGACAGCGCGCGCAGCAAAAAGTTCCCGGCCAGCGCGCGCCGCCGAGCCGGAGCAGCGAGCGGCAGAGTGAGAGGTAGAGACAGAGACAGAGGCAAGCAGAGGCACGACTCGGCTTCGGACTCGAGGCGGGAGGTGAAGCGCGGCTCGAGGCGATTGGCGGCGTGCTCTGGCGTGCTTCGACACATTCGAACAGGACGGCGGCCCGCTCGCGGTGTCGTTCGTCTCGTGCGTCGCGAACGACTGCGAGACCCACCGCGGTCTGTAGCCCGAGGTCGGGAAGCCGACGTTCTCTCCGGTGCTCCTCCGATGGATGCGCGCGAGCTTGGACGCTGCGGCCGCGCGCGAGGACGCGACGAAGCTGCGCAGCGGGGCGCTGCTCGGGCACCTCGTCGCGCACGCCTCCGAGCTCACGACGCGCGACGTCGCGAGCGCGCTGCGCCCGCTCGCGCTCGCGCTCCTCGGCGACGATCTCGCGGAGGTGACGAGCGGCAGCGACGAAGACCCGCGCGGTCCGCTCTCGCGCGGGTGAAGCGACGCTCAGCGGATCGCCCTCTCGACCGCCGCGAGCACGTCGACGTCGCGCACGCCATCCGCCTCGGCGCGGTACGAGAGGACGATGCGGTGGCGCAGCACGGGGACGACCATCGCGCGCACGTCGTCGACGTCGGCGGCCGCCTCGCCGAGCAGCGCGGCGCGCGCCTTCGCGGCGAGCACGAGGCCCTGGCTGCCGCGCGGGCCGGCGCCGTAGCGCACGTAGTCTCGCACTTCGTCGGGCGCGCGCGCGGCGCCGGGGCGCGTCGAGCGGGCGAGCGTGACGGCGAGATCGACGGCGGCGTCCGTCACGGGGATGCGCGGCACGAACTGGCCGATGCGTCGCACGTCGTCGACGTGGAGCACGGGCTGGATGTCGGGCGCCTTGCCGCTCGTCGTGCGGCGCGCCACCTCGCGCTCCTCGGCCTCGTTCGGGTAGCCGACGTGCACCTCGAGCAGGAAGCGATCGAGCTGCGCCTCCGGCAGCGGATACGTGCCCTCTTGCTCGATGGGGTTACGCGTGGCGAAGACCTGGAACGGGTCGGGCAGCGGGTGCGTCGCGGTGCCGACGGTGACCTTGCGCTCCTGCATCGCCTCGAGGAGGGCGGCCTGCGTCTTCGGCGGCGTGCGGTTCACCTCGTCGGCGAGGACGAGGTTGTGGAAGATCGGCCCCGGCGAGAACCGGAGCGCGCGCGCCCCGCCCTGCTCGTGCAAGACGTCGGTGCCGGTGATGTCCGCCGGCAAGAGGTCCGGCGTGAACTGCACGCGCCCGAACGACAGATCGAGCGCGCGCGCGAGCGACGAGACGAGCAGCGTCTTGGCGAGGCCCGGCACGCCCACGAGCAGCGCGTGACCGCGCGCGGCGAGCGCGACGAGCATGAGCTCGACGACGGCATCTTGACCGACGACCGCGAGGGCGACGGCGGCCCGGAGGCGGGCGGCGGCGTCGGCCGTGCGCTCGAGGAGCTCGGCGTCGGAGGGGGCGTTCGCGGCGTCCTGCGTCGCGGGCTCAGCGGGCGCCGTGCTCATGCCGCGCCTCGTACCGCGACGCGAGGAGCCGAGCAAGGCGGGCCGCCGCGGGATTGACCGAGCGCGCGAGGTCCGGGTTCGGGCCGCACGCGGCCCCATCGATGATTGCCCGGCGCCGCGAGTGCAGGCACAGTGCGCAGATGGCGCAGAAGGCCGAAGCGCGCGCGGCGGGGGCCGCCGAGGCAAAATCGGACGACGACGAGGCGCCGCCGCACCCTGCGTCGCCTGTCCCCCCTGCGCCGAAGGATCGGGACGGCGGGAAGGCCAAGGCGCTGCCCGCGAACGACGCCGCGCCCGGCGAGAAGGCCGGCGAGAGCGACGCACCGGCCGCGCCCGTCCCCGCGCGAGAGCAGCGGCCGTGGCGCTCGTACAAGGAGATCCTCGCGAGCCTCGCGCAGCGCGTCTGCGAGGCGCAGCGCCCCATCCGCATCCTCCAGGCGCTCCGCTGGAACGCCGACGTCGAGGAGCAGTTCTTCCGGGCCCGCGCGCGCGAGCTCCCGAAGGTGACGTACGACGAGAGCCTCGGCTTCGATCCCGAGGCGAAGATCCGCGAGCTCGACGAGATCCTGAAGGACGCGTCGCGCGAGCTCGGCGAGAAGGACCGCCTCGGCGCCATCTTGCGCGCGACGGCCGACGAGTACCGCGACGTCGTGCGCATGCTCGTCGCGCGCGGCTCGCACGCGTTCTACACGAAGAGCCGACGGCTCTACGGCTCGCCCAAAGACAAGCTCCCCGACGGCAAGACCACCGTGCGCGACATGGGCTTCGAGCTCTACGAGGCGCTCACGTCGATCGGCGGCGAGCGCCTCGGCCCCGCGCAGCAGCGCGACATCTCGGCGGAGACGGCGGCGATCGAGCTGAACGCGCGCTTCGACCGCTTCTTCGGCGGCGCGTCGATCCAGGTGCAGGTCGACGACTCGCTCCTCGCCGACGCGGCGGCCGGCAGCGACTACGTGAAGATCCGGAGCGGCGCGACGTTCTCGCGACAAGACATCGACATCCTCGAGGCGCACGAGGGCTGGGTGCACGTGGCGACGAGCCTGAACGGCCAGGCGCAGCCCGTCGCGCGCTGGCTCGCCAAGGGGCCGCCGCGCACGACCGCCGTGCAGGAGGGCCTCGCCGCGCTGGTCGAGATCTTCACGCTCCGCTCGACGCCGCGCCGCGCGAAGAAGCTCAACGACCGGATCCTCGCGGTCGACAAGGCCGAGGACGGCGCGAGCTTCCTCGACGTGTTCGAGTGGTACCGCACGGAGGGGTACGAAGAGGAGGAGTGCTTCCAGAACGCCCGCCGCGTCTTCCGCGGCGGCCTCGTCGAGGGCGGCGCGCCCTTCACGAAGGACGCCTGTTACTGCAAGGGCATCGTCCTCAACTACGCGTTCATGCGCGCGGCGATCCAGTGCGATCGCGCGCACCTGATCCCGTTCCTCTTCGTCGGCAAGGTCGCGCACGAGGACGTGCCGGTGCTCCACGCGCACGTGACGGACGGCGTCGTGAAGCCTCCGCCCTTCTTGCCTCCCATGTTCGACGACATGAATGGACTCGCGATCTGGCTCTGTTATTCGGGCTTCTTCTCGAAGCTCGGCGCGAGCGCGATCGCGGAGCACTACGCGAAGCTCCTCGGTGCGGCGTGAGGGGCGCGCTCCTCGACGCGCTGCCGCCGCGCGAGGGCGAGCTCAGCTCCGACGACCTCCTCGAGCGCTTCCTCGGCTACGTCGACGGCAAGGGCCTCTCGCTCTACGCCGCGCAAGAGGAGGCGCTGCTCGAGCTCATCGGCGGCAAGAACGTCATCCTGTCGACGCCGACCGGATCCGGCAAGTCGCTCGTCGCGCTCGCGCTCCACTTCGTCGCGATGGCCGAGGGCAAGCGGAGCTTCTACACGGCGCCGATCAAGGCGCTCGTGAACGAGAAGTTCTTCGCGCTCGCGCGGGAGCTCTCGCCCGAGCTCGTGGGCATGGTCACGGGCGACGCGAGCGTGAACCCCGACGCGCCGGTCATCTGCTGCACGGCCGAGATCCTCGCGAACATGGCCCTCCGCGGCGGCGTCGGCACGCCGGTCGACTACGTGATCATCGACGAGTTCCACTATTACTCGGACCGCGAGCGCGGCGCCGCGTGGCAGATCCCCCTGCTCACGCTGCCGCACGCGACCTTCTTGCTCATGAGCGCGACCTTCGGCGACGCGAGGCCCTTCGCCGAGCGGCTCACCAAGCTCACCAGGCGCGAGACCGCCGTCGTCACGAGCGAGGAGCGGCCCGTGCCGCTCGACTTCGAATACCGCGAGACGCCGCTCCACGAGACCATCCTCGATCTGGTCGCCAAGGAGAAGGTCCCCGTCTACGTGGTCAATTTCACGCAGCGCGCGGCGGCCGAGGAGGCGCAGAACCTCATGAGCCACGACGTGTCGACGCGCGAGCAAAAGAAGGCGATCGACGCCGAGCTCCTCGGCTTCCGCTTCGACAGCCCTTATGGCAAGGAGGTGTCGCGCTTCGTGAGGCACGGGATCGGCCTCCACCACGCCGGGCTCCTGCCCAAGTATCGCCTGCTCGTCGAGCGCCTCGCGCAGAAGGGCCTCCTCAAGGTCATCTCGGGTACCGACACGCTCGGCGTCGGCGTGAACATCCCCATTCGAACGGTCTTGTTCACGAAGCTCTGCAAGTTCGACGGCGAGAAGACCGGCGTGCTCAGCGTGCGCGACTTCCGCCAGATCAGCGGGCGCGCGGGGCGCAAGGGCTTCGACGAGCGCGGGAGCGTCGTCGTGCAGGCGCCCGAGCACGTCATCGAGAACCTGCGGATCGACGCGAAGACCGCCGGAGATCCCGCGAAGAAGAAGAAGCTCGTGCGCAAGAAGCCGCCCGAGAAGGGCTACGCGCACTGGGACCGCACGACGTACGACCGATTGACGACCGCGGCTCCCGAGCCGCTCGTGTCGCGCTTCTCGCTCTCGCACGGCGTGCTGCTCAACGTGCTCGGCCGCGAGCGCGGCGGCTGCAAGGCGATGGTGAAGCTCGTGCGCGACAGCCACGAGCGCCCGCGCGACAAGAAGGAGCTCAAGAAGACCGGGCTGCTCCTCTATCGCTCCTTGCTCGACGCCGGCATCCTGTCGCGGAGCTACGACGAGCGAGGCAAGGAGACCGTGCGCGTCGAGGTCGACCTCCAGGACGACTTCTCGATGAACCACGCGCTTTCGCTCTACCTCGTCGAGACGATCCCGCTCCTCGACGTCGAGAGCCCCGAGTATCCGCTGCAGATCCTGACGCTCGTCGAGTCGATCCTCGAGGACCCCGACCTCATCTTGATGAAGCAGCTCGATCGATTGAAGACCGAGACGATCGCCGAGCTCAAGGCCCAAGGCGTCGAGTACGAGGAGCGCATGGCCGCGCTCGAGAAGCTCGAGCACCCGAAGCCGCACCGCGAGTTCATCTACGGCACCTTCGGCGAGTTCGAGGCGAAGCACCCCTGGGTGCGCGGCAGCGCCGGCCACGAGAACATCCGCCCGAAGTCGATCGCGCGCGAGATGGTCGAGGAGTTCCTCTCGTTCGCCGACTACATCAAGGACTACGGCCTCGAGCGCGCCGAAGGCCTGCTGTTGCGGTATCTCTCCGACGTCTACAAGACCCTCGTGCAGACGGTGCCCGCCTCCGCGAGGACCGAGGGAGTCGACGAGATCGTCGTGTTCCTGCGCGCGATCGTGCGACAGGTGGACTCGAGCCTCGTCGACGAGTGGGAGCGCATGCAGTCCGGCGAGTCCGCGCCGCGGGCGCGACGGGACGAAGCGGCGAAGGTGCCCGAGGGCATCACCGCCGATCCGCGCGCGTTCACCGTGCTCCTCAGGAACGCGCTCTTCCACCTGATGAAGGCGCTCGGTGCGAAGGACTACGCGCGCGCGCTCGAGCTCGCCGGCCCGAGCGAGGCATTCCCCGGAGCGCGCCAGTTCGAAGACGCGATGACGGGCTTCTTCGCCGAGCACGCCGCCGTGAGGCTCGATCCGGCGGCGCGCAGCCCGAAGAACACGATGGTCGAGCGCGGCGACGGCGTGTGGCGCGTGAAGCAGATCCTGTGCGACGAGGGCGGCGACGACGACTGGGTGATCGAGCTCGCCGTCGACCTGGCGAGGTCCGACGCGGCCGCAGCGCCGGTGTTCTCGATCGAGCGCATCGCCACCTGAGGCGATGGCCGCCGAGCGACCCGCGCCCTCTCGCGCAAATCTGCTGGTGCATCGTATCGGCTCGAAGTGGGAAGAGAGCTGGGTAGGAGACGGTGTGACGAGATTGGGAGCGGGGGGCCGGTGAAGGATAGGTGGGACGCGAGGGTGGCTGATGCCGGGCGTGCGCCCGGCCCGCTGTTACCCTGTGTCCACGTGTGGCCGCGCTCGCCACCCGGGATGGGCGAGCGGCAGAAGGGGTGGGAGCTGGGACTGGGAGTGCGCGGGTGCAGGATGGAGCTGCGAACACGCGGCCTCGGCTCGGGCTCGGGCTCGGGCTCGGGCGCATTGCGGGCGCGGCCAGGGTCGCAATGGCGCATCGGTGAGCGCCGCATGAAGATCCATTGTACGATTGCCATTGACGTTCATCAAATAAGATATATGCTATTCATACGATGGCAAAAGCGGTCCAACAAACGAGCCTTGTGTTCTCCCGCCGGGGCGGGGCTCGCAAGGGCGCCGGGCGCAAGCGCGCGGATGGTCGACGGGGCGTCGGCGTCACGCATCGGGCCCGTCCGCGCGTCGACGCGCGGACGCCCGTGCACGTGACCCTGCGTCTGCGGCGCGACGTGCCGAATCTGCGCTCGCAGCTCGGAATGCACGTGGTGTGGCGCGCCTTCGCGGCGGCGCGCGACCGGCTCGGCATGCGACTCGTGCACTGGTCCGCGCAGCGAGACCACCTGCACCTGCTCGTCGAGCCCGAGAGTGGGAGAGCATTGTCTCGCGGCGTCCAGGGGCTCTGCATTCGCCTGGCGAAGGCCCTCAATCACGCCTTCGGTCGACGCGGAGGCGTGTTCGCGGACCGCTATCACGGCGTGCCGCTGCGCTCGCCTCGACAGACCCGCAACGCGCTCGCCTACGTGCTCCTCAACGCGCGTCACCACGCCTCCGGCCGGGGCGAGGCCCTGTCACGCGGCCTCGACGCCTGCTCGTCGAGCCCCTGCTTCGACGGCTGGACGGTGCCGCGCCCGCCGACACATGGCCCCTGGAGCGGGACGGTCCACCCGGCCGCCACATGGCTGCTCCGAACCGGCTGGCGCCGCCACGGCCTCATTCACCCGTTCGAGGTCCCCGGGGTCACGTCCTGACAGAAGCGGCTACGGCCCGAGCCGCTGAGCCCGGGGCGAGCCGCGTCCCCCGCGCCGCTCCGAGCCCGACACTTCCCCTCACCGCCTCTTTCCATGTCAGCCATCCACGTCACAGGTGGCCATCACATCCCAGCCAGCAACAGCGGGCCGGGCGCACGCCCGGCATCAGCTGTGCTCGGATCTCACATCTACCCCGTCTCCGCCGTCTTCCCGAGCCCGGCCGGCCCGGGCGCCGGGTCAGAACGTCCCCATCAAGGCGGCGCCCCCCGGGGTGGGGACGACGCGCGCGGTGATCGTGTCGAACACGAGGACCTTCTCGGGCACGGCCAGGCCGACGGCGAAGAGGCCCACGCCGGCGATCTGCGCCACGCCGTCGAGGCTCATCGGCACGGCGCCGGCGGTGCCGACATGCGCGCTGCTCAGCGCAATGAAGGGGCCGAAGACGGGGATGGCGAGCGGCGCGATGCGCACGGCGTCGGGCTGCTTCGAGCCGATGACGGTCAGCGTGACGATGGCCGACACGAGGTAGCTCGAGCCGAAGAGCGCGCCGCCGAGCGCGAGGTACGAGCGGCGCGCGCGATCCTCGACGTGGTAGCCGGGGATCGCTCGGTCACCGTCGACGTACGGCAGCGTCATCGGCGGCAGCGCGGGCGCCTTGTTCGGCTCGTCTGGATCGTTCGTGAGGCGATACGGCGGCGGCTCGTACGGCTCGGCGCGCGCGGTCGACGACGCGAGCAGCCAGCTCGCGGCGAGCGAGGCGCCGATCACGACGGCGCCGCAGGCGCGAGCCGTCGTCGCGATCCGCGGGCACCGTCCTCGCGCCTTCGCCGACGTCATCCGCGCGAGGGTAGACGATCGCGGCGCACGAGCGCGAGCGCCGAAGCAGCCGCGCTACATCGAGCCGGCGAGGCCGAAGCCGACCGAGTTGTCGCCGACGCGCATCGGGGTCGGGTGGAAGCGCACCTTGGTGCCGCCGACGTCGAGCGCGACCTCGTCGCGGACGAGCTTCTGCGACGGGAAGACGATGCCGCCGACGAGCATCAACAGGCCGGCGCTCTGGGCGAGGCCGTCGAGCACGTAGCAAAACTGCACGGTCGCGAGCAGGTGCTTCGAACCTGCGGTCTCGTTGGCGAGGGCGACGAACGGGCCGGCGACGGGCACGAAGAGGCCCTCGGCGTCGTGGTCGTGGCCCGCGTCGATCGCGAGCGCGCCGCCGAGCGCCGACAGGAGCCAGAAGCTCCCGAGCACGGCCGCGCCGGCGATGACGAGGCCCTTCTTGACGCGCGTCTCGACGTGGTAGCCCGCGGGGATCGGGCCGTCGTCGTAGTCCATGACGCGCGGGCCCATCTGCCGCTGGCCGGGCGGGACCACGTATACGGGCTGCGGCTGGTAGTAGACGGGCGGCGGATACGCGCCCGGCTGCTGCTGGTAGGGCTGCGCGTACGGCTGCGGCGCCGGGTACGGGCTCGGCGCGGGGGCGTAGCCCGGCGGCGGCCCCTGCATCGGCTGCTGCGCGCGCGCGTCGTTCGAGGAGAGTCCGATCGCGAGCGCGGCGATCGCCGCACATGCACCCGAGAGACGAAGGCCCGAGCGGACCGAGCGAGGCGAGGTCGGGGTTTGGGGCCGCTCGCGGCCCGATCGAAACTGGCTCATGCTGGGTTCTCCTCCCACTTGGACCGAATAAGGCGGCGCCGCTCGCGGCCCCGCGTAGGTCAAGGCGCTCGTCGAGCAGGCACCCGGTCGCGCGCCCGAGGCGGCGCGCGGCGAGGACGAGCAGGTTGGAGAATAAGGGCCGCGCTCCGGGATTGCCAACGTCGAGCAAAGCCGAAAGCGTGCTCGCGGCGGCGAAAAACCGTGCGCATGTGCGTCGCGCGCACAGTGTTTCGGGCAGCTCCCGACACGCGCTGGCCTCGTCCGAGCGAAGCGAGGTCTGGGGCCCGCTCGAGCCCCGGACCAACTACGCCGCGGCCGCCGCGTTCGACGCGCGCAGGGCGCCGTCGAGGAAGCCCCACAGCGCGTCGCGCGCGCGCTCGGCGGCGGCGAGCAGCGCCTCACGCTCGGCGTCCGTCGCGTGGCGGTCGAGGAGATCGCGCTCGGTCGCCGCGTGGAGCTCGTCGGCCTCGAGGTGCGCGGTGAAGAACTGCACGTCGCGCGCGGCGTCGATCCCGTAGAACTTGGCGAGCCCGTCGATCTTCGCGCGGGCGACGCCGGGGACCTGCGACTCGTAGGCGAGCAGCGCCGCGAGGCCCTGGCGCCAGGTGCCGCGCTTCGTGAGATCGAAGAACGCGTCGACGAGCGCCGTCGTCTCGGGCCAGGCGGCGGCGGCGCGCACGTCGGCCTCGCTCGCGCCGAGCGCGGCGGCGAAGCGCAGCCACAGCGTCGGGTGATCGTCGGGGCCCTGCTCCTCTTCGACGAGGTTCGCGAGCAGCGCCTTGCGGACGCCGAGGTCGTCGCAGCCGGCGTGGACCGAGCTCACGTAGCGGGGGAACGCGTCGACGTGGCGGAAGTACTGCTCGGCGTACGCCCGGAGCGCGTCCTTGCTCAGCGTGCCGGCGGTCCACGCCTGGTAGAACGGGTGCGACAGCATCGGCCGCGCCTCGATGCGCGCGATGATCTCGTGCGAGATGCTCATGGGCGATCCTCCTCTTTCGACCCGCGTGTGTAGCGGCACCCGGGTCCACGGGTCAACCGTGCGCGCGCGCCGCCGCCCCGCGACGACGAGCGCGCGGCGCTTGAACCGCGGCGCGGTTTGCGGCAGGTTCCCGCGCATGACCCGCCCCGCGCGTAAGCACGCCCACCTCGTCGAGAAGATCGCCGAGACGCAGTCGAAGTCGATCAAGAAGCCCGGCAAGCGCCTCAAGCGCTGGAAGAAGTGGGCCGAGCACTACAAGGCGCTCCTGGCCGGCTGAACCGCCGCGCTCGCTCGTCCCGCGCCGCCGCGGCGCCGCTCCCGAACGCGGCCCCGCGGCGCCCGCGTTCCATCACTCGTCGTCGGACCCCTCTTCGTCGTCCGACTCGTCCTCGTCGTCGGACTCGTCGTCTTCTTCCTCGTCGTCGTCCTCGTCCTCGGAGTCTTCGGGCTCGATCTCGACCTGCCACTGGTCGACGAGGGTCGTGAGGAAGGCCTGCTCGTCTTCGGAGGGGTCGCCCTCGTCGACGATCGTCTGGATGTGCGTGGCGATGCTCGCGAGGGCCGCCTTCGGCAGGTGGTCGCCGAGCAGCTTGATCGACTGCTTGATGTCCTTGTCGTCATAGTGCTGGAGCGCGTGCTTCATCACCTTCCCGGCCGTGTAGCGCGAGCCCATCGCCTCGAGCACGGTCGTGAGGTACGCGGAGATGTCGTTCAGCTGCTCGTCGTCGATGCTCCCGTCGAAGCCGGCCGCGGCGAGGAAGACGAGCGCGACGCGCGTCTCGAAGTGGAGCTTGCCCATCGCCTCCGTCATCGCGGCGTAGTCGTCGTCGGTCATCTCGGAGAGCAGCGTGTCGAGCTCCTCGAGCACGCTCTCGTCGTCGTTCGACCATGTGCCCTCGTCGCGGGGCACCGCCTCGGTCTGCCGGATGAACCACGAGTCTCCGAAGTTGAGCTCCGGGTTCATCATGTAGTCGTACGGGATGTAGCAATACCCCGCGTCGCCCCAGTCGGGACCCCACGAGTTTCGCACGATGAACATCTCGTCCGGATCCGAGTAGCCGACGGCGAGCATCGCGTGGCCGCCGTGCGACTCGCGGCCGGTCTCGCCCGCCGTCGGCGCGGGCACGTAGCCGGGCTTGCGCTGCTTGTCGAACGAGCCGAAGAGCGAGAGGCCGAAGATGATCGGATAGCCCTCGGCGAGGACCTGCTTCCAGGCCTGGAGCTCCGTCGGCACGACGGCGACGTCCTCGACCTTGAAGCCCTCGGCCTCGGCGTACGAGCTCGACGTGGGCTTCGCGTCGACCTCTCGCTCCTCGTACGGCCACGTCGACTCGGCGCAGGCGCCGTACTGCTCGAGCCCCTTGATCGCGCTGTGGATCGTCATGCCCTGATCCTCGAGCTGCCCGCCGCCCTCGGCCTCGAGATCCTCTTTACGGCCGTTGTAGTAGATGAAGAGGCGGCTCACGTCGTACGGCTCGTCGGCGTGGCGCTTGACGAGGTACTCGTAGGCGCCCGCGGTCGCGTTCGCCGCGCAGCTGTTCAGCTGCTTCTGATCCTCGACGTCGGTCATGTGCGGGCGCAGATCGACCTTCTTCGGGAGGTCTTCGGGCGCGGTCGAGCCGTCGTAGCGGGGGACGTCCTCGTGAGGCTCCTTGAACTTGTAGCCGCTGACCGGCTGCGTGCTGCCGTCGGGCCTCGTGAACGCGTTGGGCATGTGTCCTCGCTCGGGTTTCGCTCGCGTCCGCGCGGACGCGACGACCGAGCAAGATACACGCTACGCGCCGAGGCGCAGGGCGGGACCGAGGCGGCCGAACACGTGGATGCCGGCGATGAGCACGACGAGGCCCGCGAGCACGAACGTCATCCCGACGTCGCTCGCGCCGGTCGCGACGGCGGCGAGGCCGACGAGCGCCGCGACGCCGCCCCCGAGCAGCATGCGCCGCGCCCGCGCCTCGGCCACGGCCGTCGCCTTCTCGCCCCGATCCCGGGCGGAGCCCTTGCGTCCGGCGCGCGCGCGGCGGGTCCGGGCGGTCACGGGTAGTTCTGCGACCGCGCGTGCGTGAGGAAGTCGAGCACGTCGCGCTTGATCTGCGCCTCGACGGCGATGGTCGTCTGCTCGTGCGAGTCGCCGGCGAGGTCGTCGTACAGGTAGTTGTCTTGATAGAGGAGCACGACGCGCGTCTCACCGTCGGCGCCGGCGCGCACGATGCGCAGGCGCTCGTCCTTCTTGTTCGGCGGCTGGATCGCTTCGCCGAGGTCGTGCGCGTCGTCCGTGGTGATGTACGCGATGCCGTACGAGCGCCCCTGGACGCCGACGTCGACGCGGATGATCTTGCCGCTCGGCTGGAGCTTCTCCTCGCGCGACGGGCTCGCGTGCACGCCGTCCTCCTGGAGGGTGCGGCGGATGACCTCGACGGCGCGGCGCTCGTCGAGCGGGCGCGTCGGGTTCGGGGCGCGGGCGGCGCCGCCGTCACACGCGACGAGCGCGAGCGCGGCGCCGGCGATCACGGCCCGCGTCATCGGAGCCATCGCGATGAGCGCGGCGACGAAGGCGCGTCGGCCCCGCGTCGGCGCGGTGAAGACGCGGTCTACGCCCCCCTCCGCGCCGTCGGAGCGTCCCGAAGGCGGCGCGTCGCCCGAGGGCGCGCGCGAGCACGTGGTCTCGCCGATCATGCGATGCGGGTGAGAGTAGCCAACGCGCCGCAGCTTCGCTACTTCTTGCCCGCATGGCGCGCCTCGCCGCGATCGACATCGGGTCGAACGCCCTGCGGCTGCGCATCGTCGAGGTCGACGCCCCGACGGTGAGCGGCGGCGCGGCCGACGGCGAGACCGCGCGCTTCCATGCCTTCCGCGACGTCTTCGTCGATCGCGTGCCGGTGCGCCTCGGCCACGACGTGTTCACGAAGGGCCGCCTCGCGACGAGCGTCATCGGCGCCGCGTGCGACGCGCTCCGCCGCTTTCGCACGGCGATGGACGCGGCGAAGGTGGACCGCTACCGCGCCGTCGCGACGAGCGCCGCGCGCGAGGCCCAGAACGGCGACGTCTTCGTCGAGCGCGCCGAGCGTGAGGCGGGCATCCACGTCGAGGTGATCGAGGGGATCGAGGAGGCGCGCCTCGTGCAGCTCGCCGTGCGCGAGCGGCTCGCCCCCGACGATCGCAACGTGCTGCTCGTCGACATCGGCGGGGGGTCGACCGAGCTCACGCTCCTGCGCGGGCGCACGCCGCTCTTCACGCGGTCGCTGCCCATCGGCACCGTGCGCCTCGTCGAGTCGTTCCTCGACGGCGGCGGCCCCGTGGGCGACGTGGAGCTGCGCATCCTCGACGAGTACCTCGATCGCTCGTTCGTCGAGGCCGTGCCCGAGATCCTCGCGCTCACGGGCGGGCGCGTCGATCTGCTCGTCGGCACGGGAGGCAACATCGAGACGCTCGCCGAGCTCTGCCCCGTGCCGAGCGCGTTCCCGGAGGCGCGCGCGATCGACGTCGCCGCGATGATCAAGCTCGTCGCCGAGCTCGCGAAGAAGAGCGTCGACCAGCGCGCGAGCGAGCACGGGCTGCGCCCCGATCGCGCCGACACGATCGTCCCCGCTGCCGTCTTGCTCGCGCGGCTCTCGCAGAAATTCGACCGCGCCTCGATCGCGGCCCCGGGCGTCGGGCTGAAGGAGGGCGTGCTCGTCGACCTCGCGCGGGCGCATTTCCTCGACGCCGACGTCGGGAGCGAGGCGATGGCGGCGCTGACCGACGCGTGCGTGCGCCTCGGGCGCCGCTACCATTTCGACGAGCAGCACGGCCAGATCGTCGCGGGCTTCGCCGTGCGCCTGTTCGCCGATCTCGCGCCGCGCCACCGCATGGGCGCGCGCGACCGCATGCTGCTCCACGCCGCCGCCCTGCTGCACGACGTCGGCGACTACGTGCGCTACGAGGCGCACCACAAGCACTCCTTCTATCTGATCCAGAACAGCGATCTCATGGGCGTCTCGCCCGTCGAGCGCGCCGTGATCGCGAACGTCGCGCGCTATCACCGGAAGAGCCATCCGAGCCCCGACCATGACAACTTCCGCGCGCTCTCGCGCGAGGATCGGGGTCGCGTGAAGGCGCTCGCCGCCATCCTGCGCGTCGCCGACGCGCTCGATCGCGAGCACCTCGGCAAGGTGACCGAGGTCTCCGGCCGGATCGAGGGCGACACGTTCGTGCTCACCGCCGAGGGCTCCGAGGATCGCGCGCTCGAGGAGTGGACGGTGCGCGCGAAGAGCGGCCTCTTGCGCGACGCGTTCGGCCTCGACGTGAAGCTCCTCGCCCAGGTCGACCCGGCCAAGCGCGCGACCGACGCGCCGCCGAGCGCGCGACCCTCGCAGCGCGGCTGACGTGCGGCTAACGGAGGGGGCATGAAGGTCCTCCTCTTCGGCGCGACGGGCATGGTCGGTCAAACCCTTGAGGGTTGAGGTCGCCGCGCGCCGCGCTTCCAAGCGAACGGGCTTCGCGGTAGCGTCCGAGCGTGCCCCTCCGCCGCGCCCGCCTCGCCTCCGCGCTGATCGGCGGCGCGATCCTCGGCGCGGCGAGCGCGGCGCACGCCGGCTCGTTCGCGGACGACGGCACGTTCGAGTTCGACCCGACCGCCGTCGCGACCTTCGACTTCGAGAAGGCCGACGCCGACGCCGGCGTCACCCCCACCTCGGACGCCGGCGCGCTCTCGGGCTCGCACGTCCTCGTGCTCTCCGCGTTCGGCCAGTCGGCGCTCCCCGTCACGCTGCCATCCGTGCGCGCGACGTACCGCGTGAGCGCGTGGATCAAGGGGAACGAGGTCGTCGGTGATCTCGAGATCTCCTACAGCGGCCGCGTCGACGAGGTGTTCGCCCTCTACCCCACCGGCCGCGTCACGAGCGACGGTTGGGTGGAGGTCGCGAATGACCACCTCCGCGTCGACGGCGAGCACGTCACGAGCGCGAGCGTCGGCCTGTTCTCGCCCTCGGGCGCGTCCGTCGATTGCGTCGAGATCACGCCCGACGGCGGCGCGTCCGAGCTCCCCGTGACGCCGAACGCAGCCTGCGGCGGCGCGAGCACGCCAGACGTCTGCGCCGTCGGTCAGACGTGCCTGTGGAACGTCTGCCGCAACGTCGACGGCCTCGTCCCTCCGATCCCCGACGATCGCGACGACGTGACCGACTACCTCGCCGCGCGCATGCAGCTGCTCTTCGGCCCGTACGTCGAGCGCGGCGAGGATCTGCCCGCGTCGCTGATCTACATCGATCAAATGCGCGCTGCGACGGACAAGTACGCCTATTGGAACGCGTTCCTCTCCGCCGTGCGGCGCCTCCACGACGGGCACA
Organism: Byssovorax sp.; assembly: GCA_036500365.1. Lineage (GTDB taxonomy): Bacteria > Myxococcota_A > Polyangia > Polyangiales > Polyangiaceae > DASYCF01. The sequence continues at coordinate 1,384 of DASYCF010000139.1, read as the reverse complement.
CGGGCACGAACGGGCTCGCCGACTTCGTCCTTCAGAACCCGAAGCCGCTGAACTTCTGCCTCATCGAGGGCGACGCCGATCTCTCGCAGTCCGTCGCGCCGAAGGATCCCGATTACCTCGACGTGCTCGTCGCCTACTCGGGCTCCGATCACGCCCTCGGGCTCGCGGCTGGCGATCGCGTCGTGTCGGTCGACGGCATGCACCCGATCGCGTGGGCGCGCGCGATGCTGCCGGTGAGCTGGAGCTGGCTCGCGACGAGCAACCACACGACGTTCGCCGAGCTCGCGTCGACGCTGCGCTCGCTCATCAGCCGGTACGCGAGCTCGATCGACGTCGTGCGGTGCGACGCGACGGCGGGCACGTGCGGCGCCGTCGAGACGATCTCGATCGCCGCCATCACGGCCGAGGACGCGCCGGTCGTGTCGATCGTCGACTGCGACAACCGCCCTCTCCGGCACATCGCCGGCGCGCCCACGAACCACGCGACGGGCGAGACCGTCTATCGAGGCATCGTCGACGAGAGCGACCCGACCGAGGCGATCTACGGAATGGAGTGGGAGTCGCTCGACACGACGACCGGCGCCGACGGCGTGGGGCCCGATCTGACGAGCGCCGTCGCGTCGTGGAAGGCGGGCGCGCGCGGCGTCATCCTCGATCATCGGACCGGCTTCGGAGGGACGATCCTGGCCCCGGAGATCCTTTGGAACTTCTCGGTCCCGCGCCACGACGACGACATCTACGTCGAGCGCGCCTTCGGCGACCAGCCGCAGCCCTCGCTCGCCGACGGGCTGGGGTTCTTCCGCGAGGCGACGCGCGACGGCGCCATCCAGGTGTGCGGCAGCGCGAGCCCGAACCTCACCGTGCCCGTCGCGGTCTTGATCACGCAGGACGTCTCGGCGAGCGACTGGATGCCTCAAGGCTTCAAGGGCGCGCCGAACACGCGCATCTTCGGCCCATACCAGACGAACGGCGGCTTCTCCACGCGCTACGAGCTCGGCTACTGGCTGTCGATGGGCTACGTGCTCGCCACCGGCGACACGTTCCTCGCCGACGGCTCGACGCACAACGGCCACGGCGTCGAGCCCGACGTCGTCGTGCTCCCGAAGCAGAGCGACCTCCTCGCCGGTCACGACACCGTGTTCGACGCCGCGATCACGTGGATCCGCGGGGAGCTCCCGTGAGGCGCCGGCTCGCGATCTCGGTCGGCTGCGTGGCGGCCGCGCTCCTCGGCGCAGGCCTCCAGGCTTGCGGCGACGACGATGCGCTCTCCTCGCTCGCGTCGTCCGGCGCCGGCGGCGGCGCGCCCGACGCGGGGACCGGCGGCGGCGGCGCCGCGTCCGACGGCGGCAAGCCGAAGCGCACGGTCGAGCAGCGAAACCCGTTC
>DASYCF010000138.1:0-2916 GCA_036500365.1 Byssovorax sp. | reverse complement strand
CGCCGCCGAGAACAAGGCCAAGCAGCCGCCGCCGGACCGCAAGCAGCCCGACAAGCAGAAGCCCCAAGAGGACGACAAGACCGTCTGGAAGGTCCCCGTCGGCAACTCGCCGGTGAAGGGCTCCGACAAGGCGCTCGTCACGATCGTCATCTTCTCGGACTTCCAGTGCCCGTTCTGCAGCCGCGTCGAGCCGACGCTCGCCGAGGTCGAGAAGACCTACGGCGACAAGGTCCGCCTCGTCTGGAAGAACAACCCGCTGCCCTTCCACCCGCGCGCCGAGCCGGCCGCGGAGCTCGCCATGGAGGCGCGCGCCGAGAAGAAGGACAAGGGCTTCTGGGAAGCCCACGACATGCTGTTCAAGAACCAGCAGAAGATCGCCGATGAGGATCTCCTCGGGTACGCGAAGGAGCTCGGCCTCGACGTCGACAAGGTGAAGGCCGCGATCACCGAGCACAAGTACAAGTCCGAGATGCAGGTCGACATGGACCTCGGCGAGGACATCCAGGCGAGCGGCACGCCGCACATGTTCATCAACGGCCGCCGGCTCGTCGGCGCGCAGCCCATCGAGAAGTTCAAGACGATCATCGACGAGGAGATCAAGAAGGCCTCGGAGCTCGTCGCGAAGGGCACGCCCGCGAACAAGGTCTACGACGAGATCGAGAAGGACGCGAAGTCGGCGCCCTCCGCCGAGACGAAGACGGTCGAGGCGCCCGCCGCCGACAGCCCCTCCAAGGGCCCGGCGAAGGCGAAGGTCGTCATGGAGATCTTCAGCGACTTCCAGTGCCCGTTCTGCAAGCGGGTCGAGCCGACGCTGAAGGAGGTCGAGCAGGCCTACGGTGACAAGATCCGCATGGTCTGGCGGCACAAGCCCCTGCCGATGCACAAGGACGCGCCGCTCGCGTCCGAGGCCGCGCAGGAGGTCTACAAGCAGAAGGGCAACGACGCCTTCTGGAAGATGCACGACACGATGTTCGAGAAGCAGGGCACGCCCGACGCGCTGTCCCGCGCGAGCCTCGAGAGCTACGCCGAGCCGCTCGGCGTCGACATGACCAAGTTCAAGAAGGCGCTCGACGACCACACGAACAAGGCGTTCGTCGACTCCGAGAGCGCGATCGCGGACAAGGCCGGCATCAGCGGCACGCCCGCGTTCGTCGTCGGTACGATCAAGGGCAAGGAGCTCACCGGCTACTTCATCAGCGGCGCTCAGCCGATCGGCAAGTTCAAGAAGGCCATCGAGATGGCCCTCAAGGACGCCGGCGAGAAGGGCGGCGCCGACGCCGACGACAAGCCGAAGAAGAAGAAGGCGGCGAACTAGCCGACTGCAGCAGGCGCCTCTCGCGCCTCGACGTACGAGGGCCGCGCTCGCGAGGGCGCGGCCTTCGTGTTTCGAAGGCCCGATCGCCGCGTTCGTCGACGCGCGGGACGAAGCTGGAAAGTGCGCTATCCTCGTCGCGTGGGTGCGCTGCGTCGCGCAGCAGGGCGGGGCGCCGAGCGTCTTTCTTCTTGGAATCGTGAGGTCGGATCATGCGCAAGGAACTCGGACTCATCCTCGTGTCGCTCCTCGGCTCCGGCACGGTCATGGCCGCGGGCGGGTCGTTCGGCCTCGGCTGCAGCGCGCACGCGACGACGTGCGCGTCGGGCTGCGCCGTCACCAACTGCAACGCCGCCTGCAACAACGCGCACACCGGCTGCAACCAGTCGGGTGGCGCGTGCGGCAGCCAGGGGTGCGCGGACTGCAGCGCGTGCGGCAGCTGCAGCACGTCGTCGACGAGCTGCACCGTGGCGAGCTGCAACGTGACGACGAGCTGCTCGACGGGCTGCTCCACGAGCGGCTGCTCGACGTCGTGCTCGAGCGGGTGCTCGGCGAGCACGTGCTCGACCTCGAGCTCCACGGCCACGCCGTGACGAGCCGGCGCGAGAGCGCGTAGCCTCGCCGATGCCGGATCCCAGCGGCCGCTCGCGCGTCGCGTCGATCGCGCTGATCGTCGGCGGGCTCGGCCTCGCGCTGTATCTGTGGCGGCGCCCGGCTGCGTCCACGCCAGCTGCTCCAGGGTCGGCGCGCGCGTCGGCCCTCGCCGCCGCAGACGATCCGGCGGCCGCGGCGCCGCGCGAGCAGAAGAGCCACGCGCGCGTCGAGCAGCGGCGCGCTCGCGACGAGCTCCGCGCGAAGATCCTCGCCGCGATCGAGGAGAAGCGTCGCGCCGCTGCGTCGCGCCCGCCGCCCGCCGCGAAGCCCGCGAGCTCCGCCGCGCCCGACGACGGTCCGCCGGGCCTCGACAAGGACTACATCCAGCAGACCTTCCGCGACGACATGTTCCCGCTCCTGCGCAAGTGCTACGAGTCCGCGCTCGCGCAGAGGCCCGCGCTCGCGGGCAAGCTCGTCCTCGACTTCACCATCGAGGGGGACGCGGACGTCGGCGGCGTGGTCGAGGACGCGGATTTCGACGACGCGAGCACGCTCCACGACGACGAGATGCGCACGTGCGTGCGCGAGTCGCTGATGACGCTCACGTTCGACAAGCCCCCGCGCGGCGGCGGCAAGGTCACCGTGAAGTACCCGCTCGCGTTCTCGCCGGGTCCCGACCCGAGCGACAGCGCCGCGCCGGCGCAGTGAGCCTCACGGCGTCGGCCCCGACCGCTGGCCGAGCTCCGTGGACGGCGCCGCGCGCGCGATCAACCGGCTTGCGACCACCGGCGCGCCGCGGCGCCACCGCGGCGCGGTGGCTCCGTTGCATCCGGCAGACGCCGCGTCCTCCCGCCTCCGTCCCTCCGAGGTCGCTCTTGACCTTCGACCCTCACGGGCGTGAGGCGCGCGGGCGCTTGAAGTAGCCCTGGCTCGTCGGCGAGAAGCCGGCCGCGATGAGCGCGGCGTGGATCGCGTCGCGCCGCGCGGCCGCCTCGCCCTCGAGGCCTGCG
>DASYCF010000137.1:0-15981 GCA_036500365.1 Byssovorax sp. | reverse complement strand
CTGCTCGCCGCAGGCTGTGGCGACGGCGTCTCCGACAGCGTCGCGGCCACGTATTGCCAGCAGGAGCAGACGGCGAAGACGGACTGCTTCTCGCCCGGCTCCTACACCTCCTGCCTCAACTGCTACGAGCAGTGCGGCACCGACTGCGCGGCGCAGGAGACCTGCCCCGAGGAATACAAGTGTCCCGATTGAGCCCCTGGGCGCGGGCGCTCCTCGCGAGCGTCGCGGTGGCGACCATCGGATCGACGACCTACGGCTGCAGCGGCTACTCGGACGACGAAGCGGTCGAGCGTTGCCAGGCAGAGCAGCAGGCGAAGGCCTCGGAGTTCGACGACCAGTCGTACTCGAGCTGCCTCTCTTGCTTCGAGGACTGCGGCGACAGCTGCGCGGCGGACGACACCTCGCCCGAGCGGTACAGCTGCCCCAACTGATGGATCTGGCGCCGGGGCCATGTAACCTCGGCGCATGCTGCGTCGCATCGCATCGAAGATGACGCGGGCTCCGAGCGCGCGTCGTTGGGCCGTCCTCGGCGCCTTGGTCGCGGGCATCGCGGCGGCGTGCAGCGCCGCGTGTTCGCCCGAGACGCGTGACTTCAACCCGGCGACCAGCGCGTCGTCGAGCGAGAGCACCGGCGCGCACCCGACGTCGACGGGCACGCAAGCGGCGGCGGGCGGCAGCGGCGCGGGCGGCGACGGCGCGGGCGGCGCCAACGGCAGCTTCACGATCTCGCTCGATCACGTGGACGTCCTCGTGACGCCTGGCGACGAGTCGTTCGTCGTCGTCACGGTGAGCCGGGAGAGCGCGCAGTTCATCGACGTCGCGCTCTCGGCGACCGACCTGCCCCCGGGCGTGACCGTCGCGGCGGTCGACGTGCCCGGCGACATGACGACCGGAACGCTCGTCGTGAAGGCTACCGCCACCGCGGCACAGGGCGGCGCGTTCCCGGTCACCGTGAAGGCGACGTCGAACGGCGTGACGAAGACGGCGAAGCTCGGCGTCGCGGTCTCTGGCGCGCCGGGCACGCCGGATCTGAACTTCGGCACGATGGGCGCGTTCACCACGACGATCGGCCCCGGCGCGACGGTGGGCCGCGGCCTCTGTCTGCAGAGCGACGGCAAGATCGTCGTGACGGGCGCGAACGGCCTCGGCCAGGCGGCCACGCTGCGACTCACGGTCGACGGCAAGCGCGACGCGGCCTTCGGCACGAACGGCGTCGTGTCCACGCTCGTCGAGTCGATCGCGGGCGGCCTCGTCGTCGCGGAGGAGCACACGGGCCACCTCATCGTGGGCGGTTACGCCGGCGCGAGCGCCACGCAGACGAGCCTGCTCCTGCTCGGATACGACGGCGCGGGAGTCCTCGACACGACGTTCGGCACGATGGGCTCCGCGGAGGACGACGCGGGCACCGGCAACGGCGAGGTCCACGCCGTGCTGCCGACGCCGACCGGCCCGATCCTCTCCGCAGGCGAGCTCTTCGGCGCGACCGGATCGCTCGGCGCGCTCGCGTACCGGCACACCGCGCAGGGCGCCGGCGAGGCGAACATCCTGAGCTTCGATTCCGTCTTGTTCGAGGCCGCTGCGCTCGACGCGAGCGGCAAGATGGTGGTCGTCGGCGGCGACGGCTCGGACTTCTGGATCGGCCGCTTCAGCTCGAGCGGCGCGCGCGATCCCGCGTTCGGCACGTCGTCGATCGTGAACGTCGACTTCAGCAATCGCCTCGACACGGCCTACGGCGTCGCGATCTCGGCGAGCGGCAAGATCCTCGTCGGCGGCGTGTCCGAGGCCGCGGCGACGCCCGATCCGCGCGTCGGGCTCGTGCAGCTGAACGACGACGGCACGCTCGACACGACGTTCGGCAACATGGGCAAGCTGCTCTCCACGGCGGCGCTCGAGACGAGCGCCCTCGGCGCGATCGCCGTCGACTCGCAGGGCCGCATCTTGTTCGGCGGCTTCGTCTCGCAGGGCGGCGTGCCGACGCTCGCGGTCGCGCGCTTCACGAAGCTGGGCGGCGTCGACATGACCTTCGGCACGATGGGCGTCGCGGCGATCGACCTGTCGAGCCTCGGCGTGAACGGCAGCGGCGCGGGCGTCTACGGCGTCGCGGTCGACGACCTCGATCGCGTGGTCGTGTCGGGTCAGGCGGGCGACCCCGCGTCGGCGTCGATGGTCGTCGCGCGGCTCTGGCCCTGAGGCTCAGAGCGCGCGGCCCGGCGCGCTCGGATCGAAGTCGAACTCGAGGGTAGGGCGCGGCGCCCGGGGCTCGGCGCGCGGCGGCGGCGCGGCGTCGACGGGCGCGTCGCTCACCTCGAGCAGATCGCACGCGCGCACCGTCGAGCCGTCGGCTGCGCGCGCGGCCGCGCCGGCGAGCAGCGGCCGCGCCCTCGAGCACACCTCGACGCGCTGCACGTCGGCCTCGCGCTCGCCGTCGTTCGCCTTCGGGGCCGCGATCTTTGCGGCGGCGACGACCTTTGCGCGGCGCGGGCGCGGCCGCTCGGCGACGACGACGACCTCGTCGAGCAGGACGAAGCGCGGCGCCTCGACCGCGACGGGCGCCTCCACCGCGCGCGTCTCCGCGGTGCGGATCGTCTCGACGGCGGGCGCGTCGACGACGGGCTCGGCCGACCGCGCGGCGCGCAGCGCCAGGACGCTCGCGGGGATCACGGCGATGGACAACATGACGAGCGCGGCGATCGCGCAGGTTCGCTTGGGGATCATGGGCACGTTCCTCTCGACGACGGCGCATCGCAACGACGGTGCCGCGCCGCGATCGCCGAAAACCGCGTCGTTTCCATCCGACCCGAGGTGGCGGCGCCACGGCGGCGTGTGGCGAGAGCCGCGCGCGCCTCGTCAGCCGGTCGGCTTCGTTGGCCGCTTCGCGGGCCTCTTCTTGGCGGGTTGGGCCGCGGGCGCGCCGTGGACGACGGCGTCCGGCGCGCCGAAGGTCGCCTTGCGCTCCTCGAGCTCCTCGAGCGTCTTCGGCCAGTCGGTCTTCAAGAGCCGCGAGAGCGAACGATCGGCGAGGAGCTTGCCGCCCGTCTGGCAGGTCGCGCAGTAGTTCGTCTCGTTCTCGGCGTGGACGATGCGCTGCACGGGGTCGCCGCAGACGGGGCATGGCTTGCCGTATTTCCCGTGCACCGCCATCTCGGGGCGGAACGCGGTCACGTGCTCGGGGAAGCCCTGCTCGGCCTCTTTCATGAGGCGCTTGGTCCAGAGCTCGAGCGTCGCGCGCGTCGCGTCGAAGAGGCGCGTCACCTCGTCGGCGGACATCTGGTGCGTGAGACGCACCGGCGAGAGCTTCGCCGCGTGGAGGATCTCGTCGGAGTACGCGTTGCCGATGCCGCCGAAGAGCCGCGGGTCGGTGAGCGACCGCTTGAGCGTGTGGTTCTCGCGCCGCAGCGCCTCCTCGAACCCGGCCTTCGACGCCTCCATCGGCTCGACGCCGCCGCGATCGAGGGCGCGCACGGCCGCCTCGCCGCGCACGACGTGGAGCGATGCGCGCTTCTTCTTGCTCGCCTCGGTCAGCGTCAGCGAGCCCGTCGGGAAGTCGAACGCGAGCAGGCCGACGCGCCCGGGGATCTTCGCGCCGGGCTCTTTCCAGTGGAATCGACCCGCGATCATGAGGTGGACGACCGCCCAAAGATCGCCCTCGACGCCGATCGCGATCCGTTTGCCCACGCGACGCACGGCGACGACGCGCTTGCCGGCGAGGGCCTGCGGCGACGGGTCGACGGTGCGGAGCACGAACGGGCTCGCGAGGCGCAGGCGCTCGAGCGGTTGACCGACCGCGCGCTCGGCCACGGCGGCGACGTACACGGTGACGTCGGGATACTCGGGCACACGGCATGGTCCCGCGCGCGCGCCGCCGCTGTCCAGATCCGAGGCGTTTCCTCGGCGCGTGTCGAATTCGTGCGACACGCGGGCGCGCGGCGGCTCCTCGGAGGGAGGCGAGCGCGACGGGCGCTGCCCAGGGAGCCGAGACGCACATGACCTCGCAGCGCATTTCCTTCTTCGTCCGCGCAGCCGCTTCACCGAGCGGCGCGCGCGCCCTCACGTCGCTCTTGATCGCGGCGGCGATGTCCGGCTGCGCGGGCGGCTCGCTCGACGCGCGCTCGGCCGGCGGTCACGCGATGACGCCCGAGGAGCGCGCCGCGAAGCTCGAGCAGCTCCTCGGCCGCGAGAACGCGCCGGCGCCGACGCACAAGCTCGACATGCTCGAGGGCCTCGCGAAGGGCGAGATCGAGTCGACGACGCCGCCGCGCGTCGAGTGCAAGACGGAGGGCGCCGAGCGCTCCTGCTACATCGAGGCCGCGCTCGGGACGAACCCCGACGGCACGGACGCGTCGATCGACTGCGTCGTGTCCACGCGGGTCGACGCGTTCGGCATCGTCGTGAAGCGGGCGACCGAGGGCGCGCAGCTCGGCGAGACGCCGACGCTCGAGGCGAAGGCGATCGGCGAGGGGATCGGCGTCTCGTTCTCGTCGAACACCACGAAGGAGGACGCGCAGAACGTGTACGTCGGCACGGCGAAGGTCGCCTCGCTCTACGCGCACGGCTACGAGGCCTCCTGCTTCGACGTCCAGGCCGGCGGCAGGAAGACGTTCGCGCGCGTCGTCGAGCACTTCTTCGACGGGCTGCATTTCGCGCCGAACCCGACCGCGCCCGCGCTCGCCGCGTTCGGCTACCAGACGCGCGTCGGCGATCGGACCGGCGGCTTCCGCTACGACATCATCGCCGAGCGCGCCTCGGCGCCCGGCTTCGTCGAGATCACGTCGCGCTTCTGGCTCGAGACCGACGGCAAGTCGTGGTCGGTGCGCGACGGCGCCGCGATCGTGGAGCGCGACGCGAAGGGCGCGGTCGAGAAGATGTCGAACCTCCTGTGGCTCGACGGCAAGGGCCCGCTGATGGTCAGCGCCAAGCCGAGCGAGGACAAGAAGTTCCACCTCAAGTTCGAGGCCGGCGAGAAGTCGAGCGGCCTCGAGTCGACGCCGAAGGCGCCGCTCTCGACCGACCTCTGGTCGGCGCCCGAGCTCGCGCGCGTCTCGAGCGGCGCGTCGCAGAGCTACCGCTACGCGTTCCTCGACGTGATCGACTCGGATCCGTCGTTCCACTACCTCACGATCACGCGCTCGGCGCCGGGCGTGCTCTTCGAGGGCGACGAGGCCGTGAGCGCGACGGGCAAGAAGCCCGTGAACGCCGAGGCCGCCGCCGAGCGTGACCAGCTCTTCGTCGACGCGCGCGGCGTCGTCACGAAGGAGGTCACGACGCACGCGGTGTCCGAGCTCGTCATGAGCTGGGGCGAGCTCCCGTCCGTGATCTCGTCGGGCAAGAGCGGCGCCTCGAGGAGGGGACGATGAGCCCGCGTCGCATCGCCTGCGCCGCGCTCGCGGTCGCGGCGTCCTCGATCGGGTGCGCGGGCACCTCGCGGGACGCCGCGGCGCCGGACGCCCAGGTCGCCGCGACGTGCGGCTCGCTCGACGCGCTCGAGGACCTGCGCGCGGCCATCGACGAGCCGGCGCGCTTCGGTGACTCGAGCGACCTCTCCTACCTCGTCGCGGCCGACGACGAGCTCGGGTACGTGCGCGTCGCGCGCGCGTCGATCGCCTCGGCGCCCGCGGCGCGGGAGCTCGACGGCAAGCTCGGCGCGCTCGAGCGCGTCCTCGAGGCGCGGCGGGACGGCCTCGCGCAGTCGATCGGCGCGCTCGAGCACACCTACGAGGCGGCCGAGGCCGCGCTCGATCGGGCGGCGACGTGCAACGGCGTCGATCTCCGCGCGCACGGCGCGACGACCTACGGCGTCGAGGCGCGCGCCAAGGAGGAGGAGCGCGCGAAGAAGCTCGATTCGAAGCGCTGCCGCGCGGCGGTGCGCTTGTGGTCCGCGGCCGGCGACGTCGACGTCACGAGCGAGGTCTCCGCCTCGTCGATCGCGTCGCACGTCGTCGAGATCGCGTTCACGCGCGGCGAGGAGGACACGGCGAGGGCGCGAGACGAGCTCGCGCGGGCCCTCCGCGATCATGCGGCCGCGCTCAAGCGCTTCCACGCGGCGGCCGCGCCGCGCGCCACCGAGGCGACGCCCCAGGCCCGCGCGCTCGTCGCCGCGCGGTCGAACGTGTCCGTGTCCCTCGGGGCGCTCGGCGGGGCGTGCGTCGACGCGATGCGCGTGTCGGAGCGCGTCGTCGGCGGGCCCGTGGAGCCGCGCCGCGTGACCGTCACCGTGCGGCCGAAGTGGACGGGCGCGCTCGCCGAGCTCCCGCACCCCGAGGCGTTCGGCAGCGGCTTCATCGTGCGCTGGCGGAGCGCGACCGGCGTCGTCGAGACGCGCATCGTGACGAACAACCACGTGATGGCCGGCGCGTTCGAGGCCGACATCGTCCCCGGCGATCGCGACAAAGACCACGGCCGCTCCCGCGCGCCGTGCAACCGAGCGCCCGCTGGATGCCGCGACGGCGCCGCGTGGCACGCGACGCTCGTGCAGGCGAACCCGCACGACGACGTCGCGATCTTGAAGCTCGACGGCGACGCCGCGAGCGCGTTCTCCGAGGGCATCGGGTTCCGGCTCACCCCCGCGCGAGAAGAGGAGCCGGTCGTCGCCGCGGGCTTCCCGGGCGTCGGCGTCGAGCCGTCGTTCCAGGTGAGCCGCGGCAGCGTGTCGAACGCCGCGTTCGGCGCCGACCCGAACACCGAGGGCGCGATGCGCGCGCTCGTCCAGCACACGGCGCCGATCGATCCCGGCAACAGCGGCGGGCCGCTCCTCGACGCCGACGGCCAGCTCCTCGGCATGAACACGTTCAAGATCGTCGGGCGTGACAACGTGGGCCTGGCGATCCCGACGCCGCGCATCCAGGAGGCGCTGCTCCGCTCCGAGCGGCGCGCCCTGTTCGACGCCAAGAACGCCGAGGGGAGCTGCAACGCTGCCGTGGCCGCGCTCGCGTCGCCGCACCCGGCGGGCGAGGCGATGTCGCGCTTCGGCCTCTCCGTCTTCGTGTGGACCGAGGCGCAGCCCCGCCACGACGAGCGCGTCGACTACAAGGACGAGGTGCGCGGCCAGCCGTCGACGCCGGTCGACCTCGCGCGGCTCACCGCGTACGCGGCCGTGCGCGCCGCCGTCGAGCGCGAGCGCGGCGTGCGCCCGTACGAGGTGTGCGAAGGCCTCAAGCCCGGCGCCGAGCGCGGCACCTTCGTCGCGACGTTCCACACGCGCGCGGGCAAGCGCCACGCGCTCGTCCTCGGCGAGGAGCACGGCGCCCTGCGCGTCGAGTCGTTCGAATAGCCGCTACCGCGCCGCGGCCTCGAGGTCGGCGAGCACGCGGTCGTGGATGAGCGGCACCGGCGGCGAGCCGTGCGAGAGCAGCTCGTCGTGGAATTTCCCGAGGTCGAACTTCGCGCCGAGCTTCTTCTTCGCCTCGTCGCGCAGCGCCAGGATCTGCAGCTTGCCGAGCGTATAGGCGAAGTAGCCGGGGTCGAACGTGCCGCGCACGGCCTGCTCGCGCGCGGTCGCCTTGTCTTGCTTGCAGTCGTTCATGAAGCGCTGCTCCGCCTGCTTCAGCGTCATGTGCTCGGTGTGGATGCCGAGCGAGACGACGAGGCGGCAGTTCCGGAGCAGCGCGTCCGAGAGCTGGCCGAGCTGGTTCTGCGGGTCGTCGGCGCCGAAGCCGAGCTCGATCATCGCCTGCTCGCCGTAGTGCGCCCAGCCCTCGATGAACGAGTACGAGCCGATCATCTTCTGCGCCCGCGTCGGCGCGCGCTTCACCCACTGGCCTTGCAAGAAGTGCCCGGGGTACGTCTCGTGGATCGTCGTCGAGAGCAGGATGCCCATCGGCATCAGGTAGTCGGCCTGCTCCTTCTTGCTCCACTTCGGGTCGGGCAGCGTGATGTAGTAAAACGACGCGCCGACGCGCGACTCGTACGGCCCCGGCATGTCGAGGAACGCGGAGTTCCAGCGCTGGTAGGGCGGCGTCTCGCGCACGACGGCCTTGTCGTCGGTCGGGATGGTCGCGAAGTGCTTCGCGACGACGAACTGGCGCGCGGCCTCCATGATCCGGCCGCCGGCGCCGAACAGCTCCTCGACCTTCGGCCGCGTGAAGTGCGCCTTGCCGACGAGCTTCTCGTACGCGCGCTTGTTCGCCTGGAGGTTGTCCTCGCCCATCTTCTTGAACTCGGCGAGCGAGATGTCGAGCCCCTCCTGCGCGTGGAGCAGGTGCTTGAAGCGCTTGGGGCCGAGGATGTGGCTGTCGTCGCCGCGCGGCAGCTCGGTCTTCTCGAGCCAGTCGGCGAGGGCGGTCGCCTCCTTCGCGAGCGCCTCGTTCGTCTTCGCGAGCTCCTCTTGGAAGTCGGGCGCGCCGACGCCCTTCACCTGCGAGAGGACGTCGGCGCGGAGGTACGACGCGTAGCCGCGGTAGATCTTGATCGCCGTGTCGACGACCGGCTTGCTCATCGGCCCGACGAGGTTCTTTCGGATGTTCGGGATCTCGGCGAGGGCCGCGCGCTCGTGTTGCAAGAGCCGCGCGGCGCGCTCGGCGACGGGCGCGTAGTCGCGGTCGAGGTACACGTTGACGCTGAAGAGATCCTCGTACCACTGCGGCTCCTTCTTCCACTTCTGGAGCTCGGCGCCCTTGAAGAGGTACATGTCCGCCTGCGACTCGAGGAGCAGGAGGTCGAGCTTGTCGTCGGGCGAGAGCTTCACCTTGTCGAACGCGGCGAGCTCGGCGCGCTCCTTCGTGATGCGCGCGTAGCGGGCGGTGAGCGACGCGGCGTCGCACTTCGGCACGCGGCCGTCCCACTCGTGCAGGCCGAGCTCGCGCCCCATCGACGGCTCGTCGGCGAGCCACGCGTCGAGCACGCGGTCGCGGAGCACCGCGAACTTCTCGGCCGGCGTGTTCGCCGCGTGCTTGTCGATCTTCCGCGGCGTGCCGAAGCCCTCGACCGGCATCGGCGGGATGACGTGGGCCTCGGGCGGCGGCGGCGGCGGCGTCCACGAGCTGCACGCGGAGACGGCGGCGGCGACGACGACGAGCGAGAGCGCGGTGCGGGTCATTGGGCGCGAGCCTCGCCGAGCGCCACCGCTCGGTCAAGCCGCGCGGGCGCGCTCTCCACGCGCGGAGCGCATGACCTTCGTCCTCGCCGGGATGGCGCTGCTCGGCGCCCGCGCGTCGCCGATCGTGGAGATCGCACTGGAACAGCCGATCGGCCTCCGGCCAGATCTCCGTTCACCGCCTCGGGCGCGCTCGCGCCCGCCGGCGCGCCCGAGCTCGTCGTCCTGCCCGCGCCGTCGCTCCCCTGACGCTCAGCTCGTCGCGGCGCGCTCGACGATCGCGGCGGCGTACGCGAGCGCGTGATTCAGATCGAAGCACCGATCGAGCTCGATCGGCGTGAGGCGCGCGGAGATGTTGCCGTCGGCGCCGACGACGTCGCGGAACGATCCGCCGCTCGCGATCACCTCCATCGCGCAGCGCTGCACGAGCTCGTACGCGCGCTGCCGGGCGAGGCCTTTGTCGACGAGCGCGAGCAGCACCGCCTCGCTGAAGAAGAGGCCGCCCGTGCGATCGAGGTTCCGCTTCAAGGCCTCGGGGTACACGACGAGCCCGTCGACGAGCGCGGTCGCGCGCTCGAGCATGTATCCGAGCGCGGTCGTCGCGTCGGGGGCGATGATGCGCTCGACCGACGAGTGCGAGATGTCGCGCTCGTGCCACAACGCCACGTCCTCGAGGGCGGGCAGCGCGGCGGCGCGGACGACGCGCGCGAGGCCGCACAGGTTCTCGCTCACGATGGGGTTGCGCTTGTGGGGCATCGCGCTCGAGCCCTTTTGTCCGCTCGTGAAGCGCTCCTCGGCCTCGCCTACCTCGGTGCGCTGCCAGTGCCGCACGTTGGTCGCGAACCGCTCGACGCCCGCCGCGACGACGGCGAGCGCGCAGAAGAACGCGGCGTGCCGATCGCGCGCGACGACCTGCGTCGAGGCCGTCTCCGCGGCGAGCCCGAGCGACGCGAGCGCGCGCGCCTCGATGGACGGCGTGAGGTGCGCGTACGTGCCGACGGCGCCTGCGATCTTGCCGATCGCGATCTCGGCGCGCGCTGCGACGAGGCGAGCGCGCCCGCGCCGGGCCTCGGCGAGGTGGCCGGCGAGCGCGACGCCGAACGTGATCGGCTCCGCGTGGATGCCGTGGCTGCGGCCGATCATCGGCGTCGCCGCGTGCTCGCGCGCGCGCCGCTCGAGCGCCGCGACGTAGGCGTCCATGCGCTCGAGGAGCAGGTCGGACGCGCGCACGAGCAGCACGGCGAGGCTCGTGTCGAGCACGTCGCTCGACGTCATGCCGCGGTGGAGGAAGCGCGCCTCGGCGCCGGCGCGCTCTTCCACGTGCGTGAGGAACGCGATGACGTCGTGCTTCGTCGTGCGCTCGATCTCGTCGATGCGTGCCGGGTCGAGCGCGACGTGCTTGCCGCGGATCAAGGCGGCGGTGCCGCTCGGCACGAGGCCCTCCTCTTCCATCGACGCGCACGCGGCGAGCTCGACGTCGAGCCACGTGGCGTAGCGCGTCGCGCTGGACCAGAGCTCGCCGAACGCCGCCGGCGTGTAGCGCGGGATCAAGCGCCCGCCTCACCCGCAACGGACGCGGGCGCGGACTCGGCCTCGGGCGCGGCCGCAGCAGGGGGCGCCGGCGCGGGCTTCGGCGCGTTGAGAAGGCGCGGCACGTCGCGGAGGAACGCGCGCTGGTTCGTGAGCTTCCGCGTCTCGGGCACCCAGTGATACCGGACCGAGCCGTCTTCGAACACGAACCTCATCGCGCGATCGTCGACGACGACGCGCGCGACCTTGTCCCGCGGGATCGCGGTCGTCTCTTTGTTCTCGGCCAGCGGGCCGAACGCGCCGACGCGCGCCTTGAAGAAGAGCAGCCTGCGATCGGTGAGCACGACGTAGTACGCCGAGACGCCGATCGTCTGGCCGGGCGGCTCGTTCAGCGTGTACGCCTGGTGCTGGATCGTCTCGCCGGGCTCGAGGATCGGCTTCGCTTGCTCGTCGACGAACCGGTCGATCGACGTTTCCACGATGGGCGGGCCGACGGTCGTTCGCGTCGAGGCGTCCTCGAGCTCGCGCCTGCGCTTTCGCGCCTCGCCCACGCGCCACGAGACGAGGCAGATCGCGACGACGATCCAGAGCGAGTAGCCGAACGCGTACTCGTGCCACGCGAGCGAGTACGCGGGCAGCGGTGTGGGCAGGAGCGACGCGCCCTGGAGGCGCTGCATCTCCGCGGCGTCGATCTGCATGTAGCGCTTCGAGTTGCTCTCGACGCCGAGCACGTAGCCGTCGTCGCTCACGTAGACGCCGGCGCCGACGAACAGCTTCGTCGTCTTGTACGCGATGCAGAGCGGCTCGTTCTGCGGACCGGTCGCCTTCACGTGCTCGATGCACGTGACCGTCTCGTCGCGACCGAAGAGGAGCGTTCCCATCGCGCGGCGAGGATAGGCGAATCGCCCGCGCGCGCGAAAGGCTCAGCGCGCCGCGGCTGCCTTGCCGCCCTCGCGCGCGTCCGCCGTCGCCCACGCGACGCCGTCGCGGTCGACGACGACGTCGTTCGCGTCGCCGATCGGGGTCACGTCGAGGTCGAGGAGGTGCCCGCGCTTGACGAGCTCGTCGAGCGCGGCGCGCGGCGGTGGGTTCAACTTCTCGACGCGCACCTTGTCCGGGAAGAGCTGGTGGTGGACGCGCGGCGCCGCGACCGCCTTGTCGATCGTCATGCCGTAGTCGACGAGGTTTCGCATCACCTGCGAGACCGTGTTCGGGATCGTGTCGCCTCCGGGCGAGCCGAGCACGGCCGCGAGCTTGCCGCCCTGCGTGACGATCGCCGGCGTCATCGAGCTCGCCATGCGCTTGCCCGGCGCGAGCGCGTTGACGCCCGACGGCGAGAACGCGCCCATCGCGTTGCCGAACAGGACGCCGGTGCCGGCAGCGATCACCTTCGCCCCGAACGCGGCGCTCAGCGTCGTCGTCAGCGCGACGGCGTTGCCCTCGGCGTCGACGACGGAGAGGTGCGTCGTCTGCGTCGACTCGTGCGGCGCCGGCGGACCCTTCTGCTCGACCGCGCTCGACGGCGTCGCGTGTTCGGGATCGAACGGCACCCGCGTCGCCACGTGCGAGGGCGAGAGCAGCGACGCGACCGCGGCGTCGTTCGCGTGCGCGCCCTGGAAATCGGGGTCTCCGCCGACGCTGCGCCGCTCGGCGTACGCGCGCCGCGCCGCCTCGACGAACGCGTGCAGGCTCGCGCCGCTGTTGGCCGGCGCGCGCCACGCCTCCCAGCGCTCGAGCTCGAGCATCGTCTCGGCGAACGCGACGCCGCCCATCGACGGCGGCGGCATCGTGTCGACGTCGAAGCCGCGGTACGTGAAATGCAGCGGCGCGCGGCTGGTCGCCTTGTAGCGCTTGAGATCCTCGGCGGTGACGAGGCCGCCGTGCGCGCGCATCGCCGCGTCGATCTTCGCGGCGACGGGACCTTCGTAGAAGCCCTTCGCGCCCTCCTTCGCGATCGCCTCGAGCGTCCTCGCGAGGTCGGGCTGCTTCCAGACGTCACCCTCCTTGAGCGCCTGCTTGCCGTGGCCGTAGGCGGCGCGCGCCGCGGGATCGTGGACGAGCTTGGACCAGTTCCACGAGAGGACCGCGGCCTGGCGCGCGCCGAGCTTGTGGCCCTTCTTCGCGAGCGCGATCGCCGGCGCGACGAGCTCGGCCCACGGCAGCTTGCCGAAGCGCGCGTGCGCGAGCTCGAGCCCGGCCACGGTGCCCGGCACCGCGGCAGAGGCCCAGCCGACGGCGCCCGCGTCGAGCTGCGCGCGGTTCTTCTCGTCGGTCGCGGCGGCGGGCGCGACCTCGCGAAAATCGATCGCGACGACCTCGACCTCGGCGTGCGCGCCGCTCGGATCGTCCGCGGCGCGCGGCGCTCGAGCGCGCACGATCATGAAGCCGCCGCCGCCGAGGTTGCCCGCGCTCGGGTGCGTGACGGCGAGCACGAACGCGGTCGCGACGGCCGCGTCGACTGCGCTGCCGCCGCGCTTCAGCACGTCGGCGCCTGCGCGGCTCGCGTGCGCCTCGACCGACGTGACGACGCCGCCGTCGCCGCGGACCGCCTGCGCGCCGCCGCCCTGGAGCTGGATCGGAGGATCAGGCGCGGCGGGCTGCCGGGCTGCGACGGGCGGCGCAGCGGGCGCCGCCGATGCCGACGCGACGGGCGCGGCGGAGGCCAGCGGTCCGGGTCGCCCATCGATCTCGGACGCGGGCGCGCCGCAGGCCGCGGTGAGCGCGACGAGCAAGAGGGCGAAGCGACGACTCGAGGGCACGGGCGCGCGCCCGGCGAGAGCTGCCGCGGCGCCCTCGAACTTTACCGCGGCGCTCGTGTCCGTGCAGGCGGTCATGTCGTCTGCAACAACGCCGCGCGCGCCCGCTCGCTTCGCCTCGAGCACAAAACGCGGCGCGGCGGCCGTGATCGGGCCGCCGCGCGCGTGCCTGCCGGGCCGCGGTGCGCTACGCCTGCTTCTTGTTGCGGCGGCGCGTCGCGATGAGGCCGACGCCGAACGCGAGCGCGCCGATGGCGGCGAAGCTGACCGGCTCGTCGGACGCCTGCGTGGTCGAGCAGGTGGCGGAGCCGACACCCTGGCAGCCCGCGCCGTTGCAGGTGAGGTCGAGCGCGAGGCTCGGCGCGAACTCGGCGACGCAGGACGTGAAGTCGCCGAGCTCGACGTACTGGCCGTTGCAGAAGAGCGCGCCGTTGAGCCCGTCGCAGTCGTCCTCGCACCCGCCGGTGAGCATGCTGGTGCACCCGCCCTGGCACCGCGCCTGACAGCTCGCGTCGACGTGGGCGTTGCACGAGCCCTGGCAGCTCGCCTGGCACGACTCCTCGCAGCTCGCCGGCGTGATGGCGCAGTGCGACTGGCAGCTCGTGGCGCAGTTCGAGTGGCAGTCGGTCACGCATGCCGTCTCGGTCGGGTGCGCGTTGCAGTACGTGGTGCACTCGGTGCCGCAGCTGGTCTCGCAGTCGCCCTCGCAGTCGATGTGGCCGGGCGTGCAGTGGCCCATGCAGCTGCTCTCGCACGAGCCCTCGCAGCTCGCGTCGACCGTGACGTTGCAGTTGCCCTCGCACGTGGCGCCGCACTGCGCGGTGAAGCTGACCGGCGTGCACTCGACGCTGCACCCGCTGACCACGAGCTTGCACTGGAGGTCGCCGCCGGCGACGAGCCAGCCGCACTCTGCCGCGGAGGCGGTCTTGGCGCCGAGCAAGGACGCGCCGAGCGCAAAGGCACCGAACAAGAATTTCGCGAAGGAACGTCGCATGGGATCTCCTGGTTCTTCTCGCGAACCGCGAAAAGATAGGTCGAACGAGGCTGAGGTCACGCACCCCGGACAGGCAGGCGCGCCGACCGACGCCTGCTCGACGTTCGCCCCGCACGGCAGGCCGAGCGCCGATTGTTTGACGAAGAAGGCTACGCGATTTTGCAACACGCGGAACCGTTTCCGTGCGTCAGCGCATGGTTTCGACGGCCGTCGGGCCGCGCCCGAGGCGCGGCGGATCGTCGAGGGGAGCGCGGTCGATCAGTTGATCGAGGTCGAGCCGGTGCCGGAAGGCGGGACGACGCTCTTCGCCGGCTGGTCGAGGCGCTCGACGCCCGCCTTGAACCCGATCGTCGACGCCCGGTACTGATCGTCGGTCAGCCGCAGCGTCACGCCGCATGCGTTGAACGTGACGTGCACCGTGCCGCAGGTGCAGCGCGTGATCTTGATCGCGTCATTCGACGCGAGCTCGGTGTGCGTTCCGCAGGTGTTCGCCATGGCCGCTGTCCTTCCCGAGCTACTTGCGCTCGTCGAGAGGCACGTACGCGTGGTCGCGCTCGCCCGTGTAAATCTGACGCGGCCGACCGATCTTCGTCGAGCGGTCGTCGTGCATTTCCTTCCAGTGCGCGATCCAGCCGGGCAACCGGCCGAGGGCGAACATGACCGTGAACATGTTCGTCGGGAAGCCGAGCGCGCGGTAGATGAGGCCCGAGTAGAAATCGACGTTCGGGTAGAGCTTGCGCTCGACGAAGTACGGGTCCTTGAGCGCGGCCTCCTCGAGGCGCTGCGCGACGTCGAGCAGCGGATCCTTCACGCCGCTCCGCGCGAGCACCTTGTCGGCGGCGACCTTGATGAGGCGCGCGCGCGGGTCGTAGTTCTTGTAGACGCGGTGGCCGAAGCCCATCAGGCGGAAGCCCGAGTCCTTCTTCTTCGCGAGCTCGACGAACTTGGAGACGTCGCCGCCGTCCTTCTGGATGAGCTCCAGCATCTCGACGACCTCCTGGTTCGCGCCGCCGTGCAGCGGGCCCCAGAGCGCGCAGATGCCGGCGGCGATCGACGCGAAGAGGTTCGCCTTCGAGCTGCCCACGAGGCGCACGGTCGACGTCGAACAGTTCTGCTCGTGGTCGGCGTGCAAGATGAGGAGCAGGTTCAAGGTCTTCACGACCTCGTCGTCCATCGCGTACGGCTCGGCCGGGACCGAGAACATCATGTTGAGGAAGTTCGCGCAGTACGACAGCGAGTTCTGCGGGTAGACGAACGGCTGGCCGATCGATTTTTTGTACGAGAACGCCGCGATCGTGCGCACCTTCGCGAGGAGCCGCGCGATCGTGATGTCGACGATCTCGCGGTTGTCGACGTCGAGCGCGTCCGGGTAGTAGCTCGAGAGCGAGGCGACCATCGCCGAGAGGATCGCCATCGGGTGCGCCGTCGACGGGTAGCCGTCGAAGAAGCGCTTCATGTCCTCGTGGATGAGCGAATGGCGCGTGAGCAGCGTGCTGAATTTCGCGAGCTCGTCCGTGTTCGGGAGCTTGCCGTAGATGAGCAGGTACGCCGTCTCGACGAACGTGCTCTTCTCGCCGAGCTGCTCGATCGGGATGCCGCGGTAGCGCAGCACGCCCTTCTCGCCGTCGAGGAAGGTGATCGCGCTCGACACCGAGGCGGTGTTGACGAACGCA
>DASYCF010000136.1:0-4020 GCA_036500365.1 Byssovorax sp. | reverse complement strand
AGATCATGTGGAGGCCGTGGATCCGGTTGACGCCCTCGAAGCGCTTCGCCAAAAAATCGGTGGCGCGGCCGCTCGCCATGATCTCGAGCTCATGCCCCTGGGCGACGAGGTGCTCGAGCACGACGCGCGAGCGCATCGCGTGGCCCATCCCTTCGCCGACGACGCCGTAGAGGATCTTCATGACGGGGCAGACTATCGTCCCGCGCGGTGACGGGTCGAGGACAGCCGATGGCCCCGCGGCGGCGCGTCTTCGCGGAGCTCGTGCCGCTCGTCGATCTCGCGCGCGGGCCCGCGCTCGAGCTGCTCGCGCGCTTCCGCGTCGCGCCCATCGTCGCCGTGCGGCCGGACGACGCGCGAGACGTCGTCGCCGCGGTCGTCGCGCGCGCGCGCGCCGCCGATCTGCCCGTCGCGCTGTGGCCGATGATCGACGACGTCGACGGGCGCTGGTGCAACGCGGCGAGCGCGCCGCCGTTCGTCGCGTTCGTCGACGGGCTCGCGAGCGACCTCGCCGTGCGGGGCGCGCTGCCGGACGAGGTGCTGTTCGACCTCGAGCCCGCGTTCGCCGCGGTGAAGGGCGCGTTCTCGGGCGGGGCGCGCGGGGCGCTCAGCGCGCTCGCGTCGCCCGCGCCGATCGAGCCCGCGGCGCGCGAGATCGCCGCGGCGGCCTCGCGCCTCGAAGCGCTCGGGGTCGCCGTCGTCGCCGCCGTCGCGCCGCCGGTGCTGCTCGACGGTCACGCGGGGCGCGCGTGCGAGCGGCTCCTCGGCACCCCGGTGTCGGACCCCGCGCCGCACTGGGCCCGCGTGAGCGCGATGCTCTACTCGTCGATCCTCGAGGGGTGGTCCCGCGGGTTCGTCGACCGCGCCGCTGCCCGCGCGCTCGTCGGTTGGGGGTGCGCGGCGACGCGTGCGCGCTTCGGCGCGGAGCGGGCCGGCGCGTGCCTCGGCGCGGTCGGCGTCGGCGCGCTCGGCGACGAGCCCGTCTACCGATCGCCCGACGAGCTCGCCGACGACGTCGCGATCGCGCGCGCCTGTGGCGTCGACGATCTCGCGCTGTTCGAGCTCGCCGGCGTGCTCGCCAAGGCCCGGACCGAGGGGCCGGCTGCGCCCGAGCGGTGGCTCGCCGCGTTCGTCGAGACGCCCGCCGGCGCCGCTCCGCCGCCGCTCCCGCGCGCCGCGCGCGCCGCGTTGGCCGGCCTCACGATCGCGCTCTCGGCCGCGAAATGACCGCGGGCGCGCGGCCTCGTGATAACCTCGGCGGCGGCCTATGACGATCAACGTCCGCGCGCGCGCCGCGTGCGCCGCGCTCCTTGCTTCCGCGCTCCTCGCCTCCGCACCGAGCGCCTTCGCGCAGTCGAAGGACGAGCTCAACCGCGCCCGCCTCGAGTTCCAAGAGGGCGTGGCGCTCGCCGCCGCCAACAACTGCGGCGCCGCGCTCCTCAAGTTCCGCGGCGTCGCGCGCGTGAAGAACACGGCGCAGGTCTCGTTCAACATCGCCGAGTGCGAGGAGCGCATGGGCCGCCTCGCGTCCGCGCTCGGCGACTACCGCGTCGCCGCGAGCGCCGCGCAGAACGACCCGAAATCGGGCGACATCTACGCGAAGGTGAGCGACCGCGTCACGGCGCTCGAGGGGCGCGTCCCGAAGATCAAGATCACGCGCGGCAAGGGCGCCGACTCGGCCACGATCGAGCTCGACGGCGTGGAGCTCGGCTCCGCGCAGCTCGGCACCGAGATCCCGGTCGATCCGGGGCCGCACGTCGTCGTCGGCAAGATCGGCGAGAAGCAGTACGCGCACGAGGCCGTCACGCTCGAAGAGAAGCAGACGAAGACGATCGACGTCGTGATGAACGCGCCCGTCGTGAAGGACGAGACGGCCCCGCCCGTCGCGCCCACCGACGAGCCGCCCCCGCAGAAGCCGCGCTCGCGCGTCCCTGGCATCGTCATCGCGAGCGCGGGCGCCGTGAGCGTCGGCGTCGGCCTCGTGTTCTTCGGCCTCCGCGGCGGCACGTTG
The DNA here is from genome assembly GCA_036500365.1 of Byssovorax sp. GTDB lineage: Bacteria > Myxococcota_A > Polyangia > Polyangiales > Polyangiaceae > DASYCF01. The sequence goes on along the minus strand of DASYCF010000136.1, from coordinate 2,012 downwards.
AGCGATCTGGACGCGATCTGCGGGGCCGGCCAGACGAGCTGCCCCGCGTCGGCCGCGTCGCAGGGCCAGCCCCTCGCCGACAAGGGCAAGACGTACACGGGCCTCTTCGAGGTGTTCACCGGCCTCGGCGCGGTCGCCGTCGTCACGGGCATCGTGCTCGCCGCCACGGCAGGACCGAAGAAGGCCGACGCGCCGCCGCCCGCCGCGGCGTCGCTCTTCACGCCGAAGCGGCAGGGCGTCTGGATCTCGGCGTCGGCGCCCGAGTCGAACAACGGCGGCGCGAGCCTGATGGGGAGCTTCTGAGATGCTCGGCCTCAAGCGCTCCCACGCGACGTCGTTCGCGCTCGTCGCCGCCGCGTCCGCGCTCTTCGCGATGGCCGCGCCGTCGGGCTGCTTCTATCCGGACTACACGTTCGACGAGAACGCGACCGGCGCCGGCGGCCCCGGCCCGACGACGACGTCGACCCACTCGGGCAACCCGATGTCGAGCTCGACGACGTCGACCGCCTCCCACACCACCAGCTCGACGACGACCCAAACGACGACGTCGACTGGTAACGCTGCCGGTGGCGGCGGCAGCTCCGGGACCGGCATGGGCGGCAATGGCGGTAGCGGAGCTGGCGAGGATTGCACGAACGGTGTCGACGACAACGGAGACGGCAAGGTCGATTGCGCGGACCCGAAATGCGCAGGGTACAGTTGCGTAAACGCGATTCCCGCAGGGTGGACCGGCTACTTCGCGCTGTATGACGGGCCGCCGGGCGGTGACCCCGGCTGTCCATCGGACTTCCCGGCGGACACGGATCCTTCATTCGTCGGGAGCGCTGGGCTCTCGTTCAACCCAAGTGACTGTGAGTGTACTTGTGGAAACCCGACGGGTCAGACCTGCAATTTTCCGACCGAGCTCGACATCTTCGACGTGCCGGATTGCAATACCGACTGCTCCTCGGATTGTTGCTTCTCGCTGCCGCTGACGCCTGGCTTCACCGGCAGCTGCTACGGTATGACCTACGTTGGTGGCACTACCTGCGGCGCGGGTCACGCCGCCGATTGCCAAAGCACGATGACGGGTCATCCTTGCAGTGTGTCAGCGTTCTTGCCAGAACCGACCGTCACTGGCGGCGCTTGTGCTTCTAGCGGTCCAGCGTTGAAGCCGGACACTCCGACGTGGCAGCGCCTTGGGCGCGGTTGCGGCGACGTCGCGCTGACCGGAAAGGGCTGCAACAACGGCCAGGTCTGCCTGCCCAAGCCGAAGGCACCGTATGTAACCGGCGTCTGCATCTCGCAGAGCGGTGACGTTCAATGTCCGCCGAGCCAGTTCAGCGTGAAGCACACCTTCTTCCAATCCTACAGCGATGGGCGCTCCTGCGGCGGTACCTGCGCGTGCGATGATCCGGCGGGCGGGGGTTGCACGGCGACGATTCACGTCTACACGGATCTGACCGTCGGCACCTGCTCCATGCAAGAGACGGACTCGCCGTTCCCCTCGGGTACATGCAAAAATTTGACGGGGAATCCGAACATGGCTGGCATGACGGGTACGAAGTCGAGCCCGACGGGAGGGACGTGCACGCCAGATGACTCCGGCGTCATCCCCAGCGGTACCGTCACCGCCGATGAGCCGACGGCGACGACCTATTGCTGCCTGAACTGAGCCCTCGCCCTCTTCGCTATTTGGCAAAGCGGGCGAAGAAGCCGACTTGCGGGCTCGAAGACGAATTGAGGGTTTCGTGCCCAGCGCGAACGGCCATACCATCGCCTGCCCGCCCAACGCAGTGGAGCCATCGGGGGCGACCGCGAGGGAGAGAATGGGAGCCTGCTGCGGCTCGACGTACGCACGCTGCCATGCGATTGACATGTTGGCGTTCAAGCGCCCGACGACCACCGCGGTTCCGTTCTGCGCGTCCAAGACGCCGCCGCCGAGAACGTCGCCCGAGCCGCTGAAGCTTCCCGCCAAAGAGATGTCGCCCTCCAGGTCGGCTACGGCAGCGTCGACCGCTCCTGCCGTCCCG
>DASYCF010000135.1:0-4091 GCA_036500365.1 Byssovorax sp. | reverse complement strand
GTCGTCCTCGCCGAGGCGCTCGAGCCGAAAGACCTTCGCGCGCGAGAGCAGCGGCGCGTTCACGGCGAACGACGGGTTCTCCGTCGTCGCCCCGACGAGCGTCACGGTCCCGTCTTCGACGTGCGGCAAGAACGCGTCTTGCTGCGACTTGTTGAAGCGGTGGATCTCGTCGACGAACAGGATCGTGCGCTTGCCCTCGACGGCGCGCGCCTCCTTCGCCTCGGCCAGGATGCCGCGGAGCTCGGGCACGCCGCCGAGCACCGCGTTGAACGGCTCGAAGCGCGCGTGCGTCGTCTCGGCGATGACGCGCGCGAGCGTGGTCTTGCCGGAGCCGGGCGGGCCCCACAGGATCATCGACGGCACGCGATCGGCCGCGATCGCCTTCGCGAGGAGCTTCGTCGGCCCGACGAGGTGCTGCTGGCCCACGACGTCGGCGAGCGCGCGCGGGCGCATGCGCTCGGCGAGCGGCGCCGCGCCCTCGGCGTCGGGCTTGCGCGACGCCGCCTCGAACAGCGTCGCGCCGCCACGATCGCGGCCCGCGAACGCAGAGCCGCCCGGACCGCGCGTCCGCTTCGCCGGCATCGCTACCGCTCGCCGAGCACGGCCTCGACGGCCTGGCGCATCTCGCCGGGATCGCGGCCGACCCAGCGCACGGCGCCGTGGCCGTCGATGACGAAGGTGAGCGGGATCTGCGCGACGCGGTAGCGCCCCGCGATGTTCATCCGCGGGTCGACGACGACGGGGAACGTCGCGTGGAGCTCGTTCAAACGCGACGTCGCGTCCTCGGTCGTCTTGTCGACGCTCACGCCGATGACCATCACGCCGTCGTCCTGTCGATCGTGCCAGAGCTTCTCGAGCGCGGGCAGCGAGAGCTGACACGCCTCGCACCACGACGCCCAGAAGTCGACCACGGTGACCTTCGTGCGCGGTCCGCCGGGCAAGCCGACGTCCCACGAGTTCGTCGCCATCTCGTGGAACTCGGGCGCCGTCGCGCCGGAGAGCGGGTGGCCGACGCTCGCGGGCATCGGCGGAGGGCCGCACGCCGATGCGCCGAGCAGCGCCGCGATCGCGATCGCCGCGCGGCTCACGCGACCTCACGCGGCGCGCGCGCGCCGAAGATCGCCGTGCCGACGCGCACGATGGTCGCGCCCTCTTCGATCGCGATCTCGAAGTCGTGGCTCATGCCCATCGAGAGCTCGGGGAGCGCGGCCGGGCCGCCGTGTTCGTCGCGGAGCTCGCGCACGCGTCGAAAGAACGGGCGCGCCGCCTCGGCGTCGTCGACGTCGGGCGGGATCGCCATGAGCCCCGCGAGATCGAGCGAACCGCACGCGCGCACGGCGTCGAGGAGCGCGCCTAGATCCGCGGGGGCCGCGCCGCCCTTGCTCGCCTCGCCGCCGACGTTCACCTCGACGAACACGCGCACGCGGGCGCCGATCGCGTGCGCGCGCTTGTCGATCTCGCGCGCGAGCTCGGCGCGATCGACGACGTGCACGACGCGCGCGCACGCGATCACCTTCGCGACCTTGTTGCGCTGGAGCTGACCGATGAAGTGGAAGCGCGCGCCCTGCGCGTCGGCGGCGAGCTCCGCGACCTTCGCCTCGAGCTCCTGGGCGTAGTTCTCGCCGAAGTCGCGCTGACCGGCGCGCATCGCCTCCCGGACGAGCTGAGCGGACTTGCCCTTCGAGACGGCGAGCAGCGTCACGCTCGCCGCGTCGCGGCCGGCGCGCCCGGTGGCGGCTTGGATCCGCGCGCGCACCGCGCCGAGCCGTTCGCCGATGCCCTCGGACACGGCGTCACCCTACTCGACGGCGAACCGGGCGTGCGTGCGATCCTGTCGCCCGGACGTGCCAAGGTGTGCCGCGGTCCCGCGCAACGTCGCCTGGATTTTTGGCGACTTTCGCTGGCGCGGTCGTTGCTCTACATCTTGGAGATGCGCCTCGCCCTCCTCGCTGCGCTCGCGGTCGCCGTCACCGTCGCGGGGTGCGCCTTCAACCCGCAGCCGGATCCTCCCGGTGAGCAGGCGGGCGGCGGAGGCGGCAAGGCGACGAGCTCGAGCAGCAGCGCGTCTGCCGCGACGGGCGCCGCCACCTCGACCGGCACGGAGATGGTCAGCACGGGCACGACCTCGACGGGCACCGTCGGCGGCGCGACCGGCGGAGGCGGCGGCTCCGCGGCCGGCGGCGGTGGTGCGGGCGGGGCCGGCGGCGCGGGCGGCGCGGGCGGCGCTGGCGGGGCCGGCGGCGCGGGCGGGGCGGGCGGCGGGAACAGCGGCGGCGCGGGCGGCGCGGGTGGCTCTGCGCTCGGCGCGGGAGGCTCGACGTGACGCGGCACGGGATCCTCGCTCGATGCGTGCTCGGGGGCCTCGCGATCGTCGCGGGCTGCGCCTTCAACCCCCAGCCTGACCCGCCTGGCTTCGACGCTGACACGACGGGGAGCGGCGGCGCAGGCGGGACCTGCCCGTCGAGCTGCCACGGCGACGCCGCGACGGGCTCGACGTCGGCGAGCGGCACCAGCGCGACGGTCGGCACGTCGACCAGCACCTCGACCGGCGCGGGCGGCCCGAACACCGGCGGCGGCGCAGGTCAGGCTGGCGGCGCAGGCGGCGCAGGCGGCGGCGCGAACGGCGGCGCTGGCGGCGCGCTCGGCACCGGCGGCGCCACCCACGGCAGCGGCGGGGCCGACGCTGGCGGCGCGAACGGCAGCGGCGGCTCCTGACGATCAGCGCGGGTACGCGGCGGCCCAGGCGGCCGGCGCGTCGAACGTGAGATCACCCACCTGCGCGCCGCGCGGCGCGGTCCCTGACGCGAACACCGCGCTCGTCGAGACGGCGAGCGCGTCGACCCCAGCGCCCGCCGCGAACGCCCACGCGGGGTCGCCTGCGGGATCGAGCGCGGCCACGAAGCCGTCGTCGACCCCCGCCGCGACGAGGTGCGACGCGCCGAACGCGGCCGCGCCGGAGAACGAACCGCCGACGACGACGTTCGCCGAGTCCACGCCGAGGGCGCGTGGTCGTGCGTGCGAGCCGGGGCCTCCGAGCGCGCGCGCCCACGTGACCGCGCCCCTGTCATCGAGCGCCGCGACGAACGCGTCTCCGTCGCGCTCGGCCGTCAGCTCGACGCCGCCGAGCGTCAGCGTGCCCGCGAACGTGCCGGCGACGACCACGGCGTGCGCCGTCGACGGCGCCGTCGCGACGACCGTCACCTCGGCCGACGCCGTGCCCGCGAGCGTGGTGCACCAGCGCGCGGACGCGTCGCCACGCAGCGACGCGACGAAGCCGGCGCGCGTCGACGAGCCGGCGCATCCAGCGATCGCGGCAGCGTCGCCTTCGAACGAGCCGCCGACGAACGCGCCGTCGTCCGGCGCGCGCGCCACCGACGACGCCGTCGCGACGCCGACCAGGTCGATCGCGCGGACCTCCGAGCCCGTGGCGCCCTCGAGCTTCACGGCGAACGCGCCACGCGCGCTCGTGCCCACGGTCCACGCCGCGCCTTCGGTCGACGATGCGAGCGCCGCGACCGCGCCGGGGCCACGCGGGCTCGCGCTCCACGCGACGCGCCCCGCTGCGTCGACCCGCAAGACGAGCGGCGCGCCAGCGGCCGCCGACGCGCCTGCGACGAGCGCGTCGGCGTCGATCGCGTCGACGGCGGAGGCGGACGTGAGCGACCGAAGCGCGGCGTCGTCGACCAACTCGCCGCGCACGGACAGGCGCAGCAGCGACGGCGCGCCGTCCGTCGTCCCGCGCGCGAGCACCTCACCGTTCGCGGCGACCGAGAGCGCGGCCTCGGCCTGATCGGCGCCGACGACGCGCCCCCAGCTCTGCGTCCCGGCGCCAGCGAGGATCGCGGCGTCGTCGGCCACGTAGGTCACGTCGTCGAGCCCGAGCATCGCCGTGCACCCCGTCGCCGAGGCGCCGAGCACGCACACGAAGAGCGCCGCGCGCGCGTGGGTCATGCTCAAAACCTCACGCCAACGCCGTCCGAGGTCGCGAACAGGCGCCGCGCGCTGCCCGTCTTCGGTGCCGCCGCGCGGACTGGCTCCACGGAGCCGACCGCGAGGAGCACCGCGCCGACCGACAGCCCGACGAAGCCTGC
>DASYCF010000134.1:0-5281 GCA_036500365.1 Byssovorax sp. | reverse complement strand
CCTCGCCGTTCATCACGGTGACGGCGCCCGTGTCGCCGAGGTCGCGCAGGAGCTCCTCGATGAACAGCGGATGCCCGGCGGCGCGCTCGCGGCACAGCGACAGCAAGTCGCCCGGCAGGATGCGCGCGCCGAGGCGGACGGCGACGAGCCGCGCGGCGTCCTCGTCGGTGAGCTCTCCGAGCGCCAGCGCGTGGTGCGCCTCGTCGGCCACGAACGAGGCGAGCGGCCGACCGCGCGTCGCGAACAGGAACACGGCTCGGAGCCCGGCGCCGCGCGCGCGACCGCGCTCGATCGCGTGCGCGATGGCGCGCTCGCTCGCGGCGTCGAGGGCGTGCGCGTCGTCCCAGGTGAAGAGCTGCAGGCGCTCCTCGGCGAGGCTCTGGACCATGCGCGAGAAGCCCGTGCGCAGGGCGGTGCCGTGGTCGCGCCGCGCGTCACCCTCCGTCGCGTCGAGGCTCGCGCCGAGCTGTCCGACGATGGCGCGCGCCTCCTCGTCGTCGAGGCCGAGCGCGCGCAGGCGCGGCGCGACGGCGAGGATGGCCGCGTCGTCGTCCCACTCTTGGACGCCGCAGAGCGCCTGGAGCATCGCCGTGAGGCCGCTGTATGGCACGTCGAGGCCGTTGTGCGGGCACGTCGCCAGGCAGAAGCCGACGTTGTAGTTGCCCTTGCCGAGGCGGCGCTCCATCTCGGCGGCGAGCCGGGTCTTGCCGATGCCCTCCTCGCCGGACAAGGTGACGATCTGCGGCCGCTTGCGGGTCGCGGCGGCGAGGATGTCGCCGAGGCGCTTGAGCTCGTCGTGGCGACCGACGAAGCGCGCAGCCGCCGGCGGAGGCGCGCGCGGCGAGACGACCCGCGCTCCCTCGGGCGCGCCGTTCTCGCGCGCCGCGAGATCCTCCATCGCGAACTCGGCGCGGACGAGCCGGGCGGCGAGCGACGACACGGCGACCTGGCCCTCGACAGCGCGCGCGAGCTGCTGCGCGGCGGCGACGAGCGACGAGAGCCGCTCGTCCTTCACGAGCTCACCCTGCGCGTCGACGACGACGCGGCCCACGTGCACCCCGGCCGAGACCGCGGCGGCGCCGCGTGCGCGAGCCGTCACGAGGGCCGCGCGCACCGCCGCGTGCGTGTCGCGTCCGTCCGGATCGCCGAGGCCGAAGAGCGCGAGCACGTGCGTCGGATCGCGCTCGACGACGCGACCGCCGTAGCGCTCGATGGCGTCCTCGCCCGCGCGCGACTCCGCCGTCGCGGAGGCGCCACGGGCCGCGGTGAACGCGAGGAAGAGGGCCGTCGCGTCGCGGCGCGTGCCGATGTCCGCGCGCAGCGCCCCGGCCTCGCTCGCCTCGGACAGCGACGACCGCCGCGCGCCCTGCGTGCCCGTGCGCGCCGCGCTCATCGAGATCGGTGCCTCCGCCGGCGTCCGCTCGTTGGCGCCCGTCTGCTCGTCGAGGACCGCGCTCGACGGGACCTCGGCGGCGTCGTCGCCGTCGCGGAACGCGTCGAGGAACGCGGCGAGCTTCGCCGCGCCGAATCGATCGCCCGACGTGTAAAAGTACGCGAGCAGGCTCTCGTGCAGCTGCGCCGCGTCGCCGAAGCGCGCGTCGGCGTCCTTCGACAGGAGCCGCGCGACGAGCTCGCAGAGGTCCTTCGGGCACTCGGGACGCAAGATCTCGAGCGGCGGGTACTCGCTCGCCGCGAGCCGGCGCGCGGTCTCGAACGACGTCGGCGCCGAGAACGGGTGCGAGCCCGCGATCATCTCGTACATCACCGTGCCGAGCGAGAAGAGGTCGCTCCGCGCGTCGACGGGCTCGGCGCGCGACTGCTCGGGGCTCATGTACGAGAGCTTGCCGCGCGTCGTGCCCTGCTCCTGTTCGTCGAGCGAGTCGCGCGCCTTGGCGATGCCGAAGTCCGTCACCTTCACCTCGCCCTCCCACGAGACGAGGATGTTCTGCGGCGAGATGTCGCGGTGGACGACCCCGAGCGGGCGACCTTGCTCGTCGCGGCGGCGGTGCGCGTGATCGAGCGCCTTCGCGACCTCGGCCGCGACGTACACGGCGAGGCCGAGCGGCACGGGGATCCGCCGGCGACGCGCGCGAGAGAGCACCGACGCGAGGTCGAGCCCCGCGACGTACTCCATCGCGATGAAATAGCTCTCGGCCTCACCGGCGGCCTGCGCGCGGCCGAGATCGAACACCTGCACGATGTTCGCGTGCGAGAGGCGCACGGCGAGCTTCGCCTCGTGGACGAACATGTCGACGAAGCGCGCGTGCTTGGCGAGCTTCGGCAAGATGCGCTTGATGACGAGGGTCTTCTCGAAGCCCTCGACGCCGAAGCTCTTCGCCTTGAACACCTCGGCCATGCCGCCCTCACCGAGGCGGTCGAGCAGCCGATACCGGCCGAGCGTCGTTGCGTTGACTTCCCCCACTTCGTTTCACGCCGCCGCGGCACGGTCGTCAGGCCGGTACGGCTCCCCCTTCGCTCGTTCCCCCGTCGTCGCCGTACATGGACTCCGCGATGCGGAACGCGGCGCTCTCGAGCCGCGTGTACGCCGCGCGCAGCGACTCGAGATCGCCGGCGCCGCCCTCGAGCATCTTGCGCAGGGCCGCGCAGTCGGCCTGCACGTCGGCGAGGAGGCTCGGCTCGAGCAGATCGGCGTAGCCCTCGAGCGCCTGCTCGGTCGAGTAGAGCAGCGTCTCGGACTGGTTCCGGAGCTCGGCGAGCTCGCGGCGGAGCGCGTCGTTCGTCTTGAAGCGCTCGCCGTCGAGCACGAGGCGATCGACCTCGTCGGTCGTGAGGCCGCTCGTCGGCGTGACCTTGACCTCCTGGGCGCGGCCGGTGCCGAGGTCCCGCGCCTCGACGCGGACGATGCCGTTCTCGTCGATGCGGAAGGTGACCTGGATCTTCGGGATGCCGCGCGGCGCCGGGGGGATGCCGGTCATCTCGAACCGAGCGAGGCTCCGGCAGTCGCTCGCCATCTCGCGCTCGCCCTGCACCACGTGGATCGGCACGTAGTTCTGGTTGTCGACGCTCGTGGTGAAGATCTCGCTCATCTCGGTCGGGATCGTGGTGTTGCGCGGGATGAGCTTGGTCATGACGCCGCCCCCGGTCTCGACGCCGAGCGACAGCGGCGTGACGTCGAGCAGGAGCACCTCGTCGACCTGACCGACGAGCGCGGCGCCCTGCAGGGCCGCGCCGACGGCGACGACCTCGTCGGGGTTGACGCCCTTGTTCGGCTCCTTGCCGAAGAACGTCTTCACGGCGAGCTGCACGGCGGGCATGCGCGTCATGCCGCCGACGAGGACCACGGTGTGCACCTCGGCCGCGGTGACGCCCGAGTCGGCGAGGGTCGCCGTACACGCGGCGATGGTGCGCTCGATGAGCGGCTGCACGAGGAGCTCGAGCTCGTTTCGCCGCAGCGTGCGCTCGAGGTGCAGCGGGCCGCCGCTCGGACCGACGGCGACGAACGGGATGTTCACCTCCGTCTCGAGCGACGAGCTGAGCTCGTGCTTCGCCTTCTCGGCGGCCTCCTTGAGGCGCTGGAGGGCCATGCGATCCTTGCGGAGGTCGATGCCCTTCTCCATCCCGAACTCGTCGGCGAGCAGCTCGATGAGGAGCTGATCGAAGTCCTCGCCGCCGAGGTGCGTGTCGCCGCCGGTCGCCTTCACGCTGAACACGCCGCCTGCGAGCTGCATGATCGAGATGTCGAACGTGCCGCCGCCGAGGTCGTACACCGCGATGATCTCGCCGGCGGTCTTGTCGAGGCCGTACGCGAGCGCGGCCGCCGTCGGCTCGTTCACGATGCGGCGCACGTCGAGCCCGGCGATGCGTCCCGCGTCCTTCGTCGCCTGGCGCTGGGCGTCGTCGAAGTAGGCAGGCACCGTGACCACGGCCTCGGTCACGGGCTCGCCGAGGTACTTCTCGGCGACCTGCTTCATCTGCTCGAGCACGATCGCGCTGATCTCGGGCGGCGAGTGGTGGCGGCCGTTGATCTCGACCCACGCGTCGCCGTTCGGCGCCTCGACGATGCGGTAGGGCGCGAGCTGGATCTGCTTCTCGACCTCGGGCGCGGTGAACTTGCGGCCCATGAGGCGCTTCACCGCGTAGACGGTGTTCTGCGGGTTCGTCACGGCCTGCCGCCGCGCGACTTGGCCGACGAGCCGTTCGCCGCTCGGCGGGAAGCCGACGACGGATGGCGTCGTCCGCGCGCCCTCCGCGTTCGGGATGACCTTTACGTCCGCAGCCGAGCTCACACCTGGCGACTCGACGACGGCGACGCACGAGTTCGTGGTGCCGAGGTCGATGCCGATGACCTTACCCATCGCGCGGAAGCATACATCCAACCGCGCGCTCCGGCGCCATCCGCCCCGCGGATTTGCGTTTCGTTTTCGACTGCTGCGGCGCGCTACGGGCTGGGCGGCGGAGCGGCCGCGGGGAGCGGCGTCGGCGCGGCGGCGCCGTCGGGCGCACGGAGGGAGAGCCGCAGCGCGTCGATGCGCGCGGTCGCCGCGTCGAGCTCGGCCGCCGCCGCGTCGCACGCGGCCAGCGCGGACTCCGTCGTCTGCTGCTGGGCGGAGCGATCACGCTTCGCCGTCGTCAGCACCTCGATGACCTCCTTGTGGAGCTCCTCGCCGGCGGTGACGACCCATGCGTCGAGCCGCGCGGCGCACTCGTCGATCATCTGGTCGAGCTTCGGCTGGATCTTCGCGGCCGCGTCGCGGATCGCGTTCGGCGCGAGCTCGATCGCGCGCTTCTTCGTCTCGGCCTCGACGCGGCCGCGCACGACGACTGCGAGAACGGGCGCCGCGACGAGCAGCAGGCCGCCGATGAGCGGGTTCGTGAAGAGCACGCCGGCGCCCACCGTCAGCAGGCCGACGACGCCGACGTCGTACTTGAACGTGTCGACCTCGACATTCGGCGCGCGCACGTCGCCGCCGAGCGCGTCGCCGAGGCGCTTCGCGGTGTCGTTCGCGTCCTCGCGCATGAGGGCGATCGTCTTCTCGGCGAGGGCCTCGAGCGCGAGGCCGATCTCCTTGGTCTCGGCCTGCGCCCACTCGGTGAGCGTGCGCTCGAGGAAGCGGCCGAGGTAGCCCTTGAGCTCGTCGATCGAGGCCTGCTCGATCACGGCGGGGAGCTGCTTGATCACGTCGTCGCGGAAGTGCTCGAGATCCCGGCGCACCCACGCCTTGATCGCCGAGACCTCCTCGCGGATGCCCGCGCGGCGCTCCTCGATCGTGCGCGACGTGCCGGCGAGGTCCTTCTCGAGCACGCCGATGCGGCGCTCGAG
>DASYCF010000133.1:0-2236 GCA_036500365.1 Byssovorax sp. | reverse complement strand
GGCCATGTTGACCAAGCTGATCCAATTGCAGCGGTCCTTCACCCCGCACGCATCGAACGTCAGGGTCGAGGTCGACGACGGAGTCAACGTCAACGTCGCCGTCAAACGCGTCAAGGTGGCGGTCAACGTCAACGTCAACGTGAACGTCCGCAGCACGCCAATCCATTGTTCAACGCCTCTTGAGACGGAGACGGAGCCCGAGACGGCGACGGAGAGCGGAACCGCGCGAGAGGCTGCCGAGATGTGACGAATCGTCAGGCGTAGGCGTAGGCGTGCGTAGGCGTAGGCGATCTGCCTCTCCCGCCCTCCGCGATCGGATCGCCAGAGGCAGATCGGAATCGCCTACGCCTACGCCTACGCCTACGAAAAGTCGGGCAGGCGTGTTCTGGCGGGCGTCATGCTCCGTGCGCAATTTCGTAGGCGTAGGCGTAGCCGTAGCTGCACGGCCCCGATCCTACGCGGCGCGCAGGGTCGACAGCGAGCCCGCCGGGCCGAACAGGAGCGTGCGCCACTTCGCGAGCAGCGCGTCGGTGTCGCGGTCGCTCGGGTGGAAGCCCGGGCGGAAGTACGCGAGGTACGCGGGGACGAGGCGCGTGAGGAAGCCGGGGTAGATCCACAGCCGCACGATGCCGCGCCCCCACCGCCACGGGCGGAACAGCAGGCCGCGCTCGTGGAGCAGACGCGCGTGCACGCCGCCCTGCACCGCGAAGAAGACCGCCGTGGTCAGCAGCATCAGCGCGAGCCTGCGCACGGTGCCGCCGCCGGTCGCGCGGTAGACGTCGAACGCGACGCTCTTGTGCTCCGCCTCCTCGAGCGCGTGCCACAACCACAGGGCGCGCACGCCGTCGTGGACGTCGTCGCGCATGCGCGAGTCCGCGAGCAGCGACTCCGCGAGCATCGCCGTGAAGTGCTCGAGCGCACACGTCACCGCGAGCTGCGAGCGCGGGGACAGCACGCGCCGCACGCGCCGCAGGAATCGCCGCAGCCACGCATCGACGTGCGGCGCCGACGCGTGGCCGTGCGCCTCGACGAGGCCGTTGAACGCCTTGTGCTCGCGCCCGTGCATCGCCTCCTGGCCGATGAACGCCGCCACGTCCGCCGCCAGCGGCGCGTCCAGCGCCGGCAGCACCTGCTTGACCGAGTCGACGAAGAACCGCTCGCCCTCGGGAAACAGCAGCGACAGCGCCGACAGGAACGTCGTCTGGAACGCGTCGCCGCCGACCCAGTCGCGCGGCACGGCGTTCGGGTCGAGCTCGAAGGACACGTCGCGGCGCTCGAGAGCTTCCATCCCGTCACGATGCGGCGCGACGTCGAAACCCGGTAGGTCACCACGGGTCACGCGGTTATCATCTGGGGCCACAGGTGCGCGACTTCGACCTGCCCGGTGCGTACGTCCGCGACTTCGTCGCGATCGCGGCGCGCCACGGCGTCGACGACAGGGCGCTGCTCGCCGGGCTGCCGATCCTCGACCTCGCAGATCCCGCGACGCGCGTGCCGCTGCGCGTGTGCGAGGCGATCGCCGCGCGCGCGAACCTGCCGGCGCTCGGCCTCGAGGCCGGCCTGCAGATGACGCTGTCGTCGCACGGCTTCCTCGGGTTCGCCGCGATGACGGCGTCGACCGTGGGCGAGGCGCTCGAGCTCGCCGCCCGCTTCGCGCAGATCCGCACCTCCGCGATCGCGCTGTCGCTCCACGTCGCCGGCGCCCGCGCCGCGTTCGTCGTCGAGGAGCGCACCGACCTCGGCCGCCTGCGCGAGACGCTCGTGCTCGCGCTGCTCGTCGGGTTGTGGCGGCTCGGCGCGAGCGTCACGGGCCGCACGCTCGACGGCACCGCCGAGGTCACGTTCGCGCGCCCGCTCTACCTCGCCGCCCTGCCCCTCGCCGATCGCATGCGGTTCTCGTGCGCTTCGAATCGGCTGGTGTTCGACGCGAAGCTCCTCGCCGTCCCGCTGACCGCCGCCGATCCCGTCGCGAGCGCGCTCGCCCGCGCGCAGTGCGAGCGCGAGCTGGCCGCCCTCGGCGATGACGTCGTCGCGCGCGTGAGACGCGAGCTGCCCGCCGCGCTGCCGGCGGTCGCGAACAAGCTCAAGCTGTCGCCGCGCACGCTCAAGCGCCGCCTCGCCGCGTCGGGTACGACGTTCACCCACCTCCACGACGCGCACCGCCGCGAGACCGCGCTGCTGCTCGTCGGCGATCGCGCGCTCGCGATCTCCGACGTCGCCGCGCGCCTCGGCTACA
>DASYCF010000132.1:0-6059 GCA_036500365.1 Byssovorax sp. | reverse complement strand
GACCGAGACGCCGGCCGGCGCGCGGCTCCTGCGTCGACGCCTGCTCGCGCCGCTGACCGACGTCGCCGAGATCCGACGGCGCCTCGATCAGGTCGATCTCTTCGTCGCGAACCCGCGGGCGCGCGCGGACGCGCGTGCGGCGCTGGCGCACGTGGGCGATCTCGAGCGGCTGACGGTCCGCGCGCTGCTCGGCGAGGTCACGCCGAAGGACCTCGGCAACCTGCGCGACGGGCTCGTCGCCGCGCCGCTCGTCGCCGCGGCGGTCGCGTCGATCCCCGATCCCGCCGCGCGCGAGCTCCTCGGCGAGGTCGATCTGGTGCCTGAGCTCGCGGCGCTGCTCGCGCGCGCGCTCGTCGATCGGCCGGCGCCGCTCGCGCGCGACGGCGCCTTCGTGCGCGAGGGCTTCGACCCCGAGCTCGACGAGCAGCGCGCCATCCGCGCGAAGGGAGCAGAGCTCGTCGCGAAGCTCGAGGCGGAGCTCCGCGAGAAGACGAACGCGGGCTCGCTCCGCGTCCGCTACACGCGCGTCTTCGGCTGGTACATCGAGGTCACGAAGTCGCACCTCGCCAAGGTGCCCCCCGCGTGGCGCAGGAAGCAGACGGTCGCCGGCGCCGAGCGCTACACGAACGACGCGCTCGACGATCTCGCCGATCGGATCGAGCACGCCGAGGCGCGCGCCCTCGAGCGCGAGCTCTCCGTGCTCGAGGGCCTCGTCATCGAGGTGAAGGCGCGGGCGGAGCCGCTCCGCGCGCTCGGCAGGCGGCTCGCCGCGTGGGACGTCGCCGCCGCGCTCGCCGACGTCGCGCATCGCCATGACTACGTACGACCGACGGTCGACGCGGGCGACGTCGTCGCGATCGAGGACGGTCGGCACCCCGTCGTCGAGCGCATCGCCGCCGCCGGGCGCTTCGTGCCGAACGACACCACGCTCGACCTCGACGGCGAGCGCCTCTGGCTCGTCACCGGCCCGAACATGGCAGGCAAGTCGACGCTCATGCGTCAGGTCGCGCTCATCGTCGTGCTCGCGCAGATGGGCAGCTTCGTCCCCGCGTCGGCCGCGCGCGTCGGCGTCGTCGATCGGATCCTGTCGCGCGTCGGCGCGAGCGACAACGTCGCGCGTGGCGAGAGCACGTTCATGGTCGAGATGCGCGAGACGGCCGCCATCCTGCGCGGCGCCACGCGGCGCTCGCTCGTGGTGCTCGACGAGATCGGCCGCGGCACGAGCACGTACGATGGCCTCGCCATCGCGTGGGCCGTCGCCGAGCACCTGCACGACGTCGTCGGCTGCCGCGCGCTCTTCGCGACGCACTACCACGAGCTCACCGAGCTCGCGAAGACGTCGAGCGGCGTCGCGAACCACTCCGTCGCGGCGCGCGAGCACGGCGACGACATCGTGTTCCTGCACCGCCTCGCGAAGGGCCCCGCGAGCCGCAGCTACGGCGTCGCGGTCGCGCGGCTCGCGGGCGTGCCCGAGTCCGTCGTCGCGAGGGCGCGCGCGATCCTCGCGTCGCTCGAGGGCGGCGCCGCGCTCCCCTCGGGCGGGCACGCGACGCTCCGCGGCCGCTCGCGCGGGGGCGCTGCGCAGCTCGATCTGTTCGGCGGGCCGGCGGAGTCGAGCCGCATGCAGCCGTCGACCGCCGTGGCCGACACGCTGCGCGCCGTCGAGATCGAGCGCATGACCCCGCTCGACGCGCTGCAGCTCGTCGCGAAGCTCAAGGCGATGCTGCCGCGTTGACCTCGCTCAAACCGGGACGGGGCCGCCGAACGCGCCGAAGAACCGCGCGATCCACACCATCATCAGCGCGAGCCAGAGCGCGCCGGCGATCAAGGTGACCCAGCGCTGGCGCATGCCGAAGACGACGCCCCATCGCCCGTGGAGCAGGTACGCGCCGAGCTCCACGGAGCCGACCACGGTCACGAGCGGGCCCAGGATCGGCGCCATCGGGTGCAGCGCGATCGCGTCGGCGAAGTGGCCGGAGTAGAGCGCGAGCGTCGCCCGCGTGAGCCCGCAGCCGGGGCAGGGCACGTGCGTCAGCGTCGCGAGCGGACACAGCGGCACGTGCAGCGCGACGGCGCCGAAGAATCCCCCGACGAGCAACGCGACGCGCGCTGCCCGGCCCGTCAGGCGCGACGCATGGCGTGCCTCGGCCACGCGACGCCAGAGCGACGCCCGCCCGGCCGCGCCCTCACGAGCGAGGCCGAGCGGCGCGGGCGAGCTCGTGGTCACGCGTCACTCGACGAGGTTCGGATCCCAGATCTGGTTCAGATCCTTGGCGAGCGCGTAGTTGAACAGCAGGTAGAGCGGGAAGCCCTGCGACTGCGGCACGCGCGAGCCCGCCATCTGCTTGGCCTTGTTCACCTGCTCCGGCACCTTGAACCAGAGGAAGTAAATGCCGAGGACGGGCACGAACATGAGGATCGGGTTGAACTGCTCGTCCCTCGTGAAGTCCTTCAGCTCGTTCAGCATCTTCCAGGCGAAGAAAATCGCCGCGGGCGCGCAGAGGCTGAAGAGGAGCATGTTCATCGGGTTCCTCATCTCGCCCCTCGCGCCGGGGCCCATCATGCCGCCGGCGCCGGGCGCGCCCAACGGGGCGCCTCCGCCGAAGCCTGCCGGCGCCATGCCGAAGCCGCCGCCGGCCGGCTGCATCGCCGCGCCGCCGCCGTAGGCACCGCCCGGAGCTCCGCCCATCATCGGGTCAGGCGCGCCGAAGCCGCCGCCGGGAGGCGGACCGCCGAAGCCGCCCTGAGGCGCGCCCATCATCGGGTCGGGACCGCCGAAGCCGCCGCCGGGCGGAGGTCCGCCGAAGCCGCCGCCGGGCGGGGGTCCGCCGAAGCCGCCGCCGGGCGGCCCCATCATCGGATCCTGACCCGGAGGCGCGCCGTAGCCGCCGCCGGGAGGTGCGCCGTAGCCGCCAGGCCCTGGCGGCGCGCCGTATCCGCCGGGCGGACCGGGAGGCGCGCCGTATCCGCCGGGCGCCGGGAAGCCGCCGCCCTGCGGGGCCTGACCGAGCGGCGGTCCAGGAGGCGGATTGAACGCCGGCATGCTGTCGATCGCCATCGTCCCGCCGAGCGGGTTCACGCCCTGTTGCCCTGGCGGGGGCGCGCCGTAGCCGCCGGGTGCAGCCGCTGCGCCGCCGAAATTCGGCGGTGCGCCGTAGCCTCCCGGAGCGCCCGGAGGCGGCGGAGCCGGCGGCGGACCAGCCGACGGGCCGAGCCCAGGCGGCGCCACGCCGACGACGGTGCCGCCGAGCCCCTGATTTCCAGGCTGTGGCGGCCCCGGCGGGCCCATGGGCCGGCCTTGCGGCGACGGCGTCGGCGCAGGCTGGTTCGTCATCAACATGGTGCCCTTGAACTTCGGGGCGGCGGCTCCCTTGAGGTTGAAGCCGCACTTCGTGCACGTGGACGCCGTTTCGGAGTTTTGCGTCCCACAGTTCGGACAAAACACGGAACCACCTCCGTCAAGGAGAGCGCTCGCCGCTCCGGGAGTCCCGGGACTTCTACGGAGTTACATGCGGTGAGCGACGCATCGCAGTCGACGACGGCGGGCAGGGTAATGGAAGCGCGCACCGTTCGACAAGCCCCGACTCACGTCGACGCGCACGCGTCGTCGTCGAGGCCGCCGTCGCGTCGGGCGGGGGATTGACATCGCCCAGGCTCGATCACTAGCGTGCGCGCGCGTTCAGAGGCCCTGAGGTCGGCGCGGCCTTCTTCTCGCGACGGGGCCGCAAGCGGCCCCAAACCGCGACCTCGCTTTTGCCCGGTCAATTCGCGCTCCGAACGCCCACGCGCGCTGCCGATGAAGGCCGCGCGAAGCTCCCTGGAACCCTCGCTCATGCCCTTCGCCCTCAACGCCGAGCGCGAGAAAGAAGTCGACGCGATCCTCGCGCGATACCCCGATCGCAAGGCCGCGCTCATCCCGGTCCTCCACGTCTGCCAGGCGCAGCACGGCTTCGTCGACGACGACGTGATCGAGTTCGCGTCGCGCCGGCTCGACGTGCCCGCCGCGCACGTCAAGGGCGTCGCCACCTTCTATACGCTCTTCAACAAGGAGCCCGTCGGCGAGCACCAGGTGTGGGTCTGCCGCACGCTGAGCTGCGCGCTCCGCGGGGCCGACGAGATCCTCCACCACTGCGAGAGGCGCCTCGGCGTGCACCCCGGCCAGACGAGCGCCGACGGCAAGATCACGCTGCGGACCGCGGAGTGCCTCGCCTCGTGCGGGACGGCGCCGATGATCCAGGTCGACAAGGATTATCACGAGAACCTGACCATCGAGTCCCTCGACCGGATCCTCGACGGGCTCGGCGCGCGCCGGGCGGGGGACTGACATGCTGCGGCGGACGAACTACCTCACGAAGCGCTACGGCCAGCCGAACGGCTGGAAGCTCGACGCGTACGAGCGCGACGGCGGCTACGAGATGGCGCGCAAGGCGCTCGGCATGGAGCGCAGCGCCCTCGTCGACGACATGAAGGCCGCGAACATCCGCGGCCGCGGCGGCGCCGGCTTCCCGATGGGCGTGAAGTGGAGCTTCATGCCGTGGCCGCCGAAGGCCGAGAAGCCGCACTACCTCGTCATCAACGCCGACGAGGGCGAGCCCGGCACCTTCAAGGACCGCACGCTGATGGAGCTCGACCCGCACGCCGTGGTCGAGGGCTGCATCATCGGCTGCTACGGCATCGGCGCGCACACGGCGTACATCTACGTGCGCGACGAGCTCCACCTCTCGAAGGCGCGGCTCTGGGGCGCGATCGAGGAGGCCCACAAGAAGGGCTACCTCGGCAAGCGGCCGTTCGGCTCGTTCGACTATGCGATCGACGTCGTCGTCCACACGGGCGCCGGCGCCTACATCTGCGGCGAGGAGACGGCGCTCCTGAACTCGCTCGAGGGCAAGCGCGGCGAGCCGCGCCTCAAGCCGCCGTTCCCCGCGCAGGCCGGCGCGTTCGGCATGCCGACCACGGTGAACAACCTCGAGACGATCGCTGCCGTGCCCGTCGCGCTGCGCATGGGCGGCGACACGTTCTCGAAGCTCAGCGACCTGCACAACCTGAAGGACGGCGGCTGCCGACTCTTCGGTGTCAGCGGCCACGTGAAGACGCCCGGCGTCTTCGAGGCGTGCGTCGGCCTCACGCTGCGCGACCTCATCTACGATCTCGGCGGCGGCGTCGCCGGCGGCGAGCTCCTCGCCGTCATCCCCGGCGGCTCGAGCTGCCCGCTCCTGCGGCCCGACGAGAAGGTCGACGCGCCGAGCGAGAAGAGCCCGCTCCACCCGTGGCACGGCAAGAGCGTGCTCGACGTGCCCATGGGCGTCGACACGTTTCGCACCCTCGGCACCATGCTCGGGACGTGCTGCGCGATCGTGCTGAACGACAAGACCGACCCGCTGCTCGCCTTCCACAACCTCATGCGCTTCTACCGTCACGAGTCGTGCGGCCAGTGCACGCCGTGCCGCGAGGGGAGCGCGTGGCTCTTCCGCACGCTCGACAAGCTCGTCATGAACGAGGCCACGATGGACGAGCTCGACCGCTTGAGCGACATCGCCGACAACATCATGGGCAACACCATCTGCGCGTTCGGCGAGGGCACGGCGATGCCGGCGCTCGGCTTCCTGAAGAAGTTCCGCAAGGAGTTCGAGCAGCACGTCCGCACGAAGGGCAAGTCGTCCTCGGGGAGGCTCGCGCTGTGATCACCCTCGAGCTCGCGTTCTTCGGCTTCGCCGCGCTCCTCGTGCTCGTCGGCGGCGTCGCGACCGTCGCCGCGAAGAACCCCATCCGCGGCGCGATGGGCTTGCTCTCGACGATCCTCGGCATCGCTGCGATGTACCTGCTGCTCGCTGCCGAGTTCCTCGCCGCGATCCAGGTGCTCGTGTACGCGGGCGCCGTCGTCGTCCTCTTCCTGTTCGTCATCATGCTGCTCGGCCCGAGCGCGACGAGCGGGCGCGACGCGAAGACCGCCATCCCGCGGTACTTCGGCGCAGGCGTATTCTTGCTCACCTCGGCGGGCGCGCTCTCCGTCGTGCTCAAGCTCGCGCAGGGCGGCACGTCGGCGTTCCAGCCCGCGCCGA
>DASYCF010000131.1:0-2051 GCA_036500365.1 Byssovorax sp. | reverse complement strand
GCGCCAGCTCGTCACTCCCTTGTCGGAGACCTCGGCCTCCTTGCCCGACACGCGGACCTTGGGGTCGTGATCCTCGGTGCTGAACTTGTCGTCGACGACGGCGCCGTCGGTCACGGCGGCGTAGCCGTTCGCGTAGAGCGCCTTCTTGCCGCACGAGACGAGCACCTGGCACTGCTGCGTCGCGGGGCGGAGCTGCACCTCGCACGCGGCACCCTTCGCGACGCCGGCGTCGCCCTCGACCTCGACGGCCTTGCCCTTCGCGGTGGCGCGCGCGCACGCCTGCTTGTCGCTGCCCTCGACGAGCGCCTCGGCCTGCGGCGCGTCGAGCTCGTCGATCGCGAGCTCGACCTCGGTCTTCGGCGTCGTCGACCACACGCGCGCCTTGCCCGCGCGGGTCGTGATCTCGACGTCGGTGCGGCCCGTGTGCTCGCCGGTGTCGTGGTAGGCGAGCGTGCGCGAGAAGCCGCCCTTCACCGGCTCCTCGGTGAGGTCGAAGCCCGTCGACGACCAGCCCTCGGCGCGATCCTCCGTCGAGTAGAGCGCGTGCGTGCCGCAGACGACGGTGAGCTTCTCCATCGCCCACTTCGCGCCGTGCTGCATCGCGGCGCTGATCTCGCACGGGGTGCCGGGCGCGACGTCGACGCCGCTGGCCCGTGTCACGTGCCCCTTCCACACGGTCGAGAGGTGCCGGGCTGGCGGATCGGGGACCGGCTCGGCGACCTGCGAGCTCCCGATCGGCGTCGGCGAGCGCAACGGGCTCGCTGCGACGGGCGCGGGCGCCGCGGGGGTGAGGGCGACCTCGGTGGGCGTGGTCACGCGCGGGGAAGGCGCGGGCCGTGAGCGCTCGACGAGCGTCAGCCCAGCGACGCCGAGCGCGCCGAGCACCACCACGCCCGAGACGGCGATGGCGACGCCGCGCGCGTTCTTCGACGCCGCGTTCGGGTGCAGCTCTGCGCGGAGCTTGCCGACCTCGGCCTGTGCGGCGGCGAGCTCGCGCGCGAGCTCCTCGAGCCTCGCCTCGGTTGGGGCGTTCTTGCGCAGCTCCTCGACCTCGGCGGTCTTCTCGGCCAGATCTTGCGCGAGGCCCTCGGACCTTGCCCGGAGAGCGTCGCGTTCGTCGCGGTACGTCGCCATGGTCGGATTGTAGCGCCACAGGCCGGCGACGCCTGTCGCGCCGCTCGTTGCTCGCGCTGTTTGACAGGGCGCGCAAAGGACCGAAAGATCGCGCCGCGCGCTCGCGCAAAGCCGATCGCCCCAGCATGGACATCGCCGGTTCCCAGAGCGGTGCCCGAGACGGCGCGATCCTGACGACGGACGCGTCGGTCGAGGGCGAGCAATACGCGGCGGCCCTGCGCGCGCTCGGCTACGTCGTCGTCGACGCGCCGCTCAGCCTGCTCGAGGCGCGCGCGATCGGCGGCATGCCGCGCGTGATCATCGTCGACGTCGATCAGCACGGCGCCATCGACGCGGTGGAGCGGCTGCGCGAGCTGCCCGCGGGCGCGGCGGCCGAGCTCGTGTGCGTCGGCGACGCGATGCGCGCGGCCGAGCTCGGCGTGACGCGCGAGACGGAGCGCGTGTTCGAGCGGCCCGTCGACCGCGAGCGCCTCGTCGCGGTCATCTCTCGCCTCGCCGATCCACCGCGCGAGGGGCGGATGCGCGCGACGACGCCGCCGCCCTCGTACGCGCCGCGCCGCGACACCGCCGCGCCGCCGTACGTGCCGAGCGAGCCGCCGGGTCCGCCGTCCGACTTTCCGGCGATCTCCGACGCCGCGGAGCTCGATCCCGCGGCCGGTGGTGAGGGTTCGTTCGGCCCCGAAGGGCTCGCGCCCGTGGGCGTGAGCCCCGAGCTCGAGCAGCTCCTGCGCGAGGCCGAGGACCGCATCTCGCTCGGCTCGGCGCCGAGCGACTCCGGCGGCGAGGTCGACCTCTTGCTCAGCCCCGAGATGCTGGCGTCGCTCGACGACCCGCTCGACTCCGACGACGAGGACAGCGCAGGCGGCACCGGCTCGACCAGCAACCACGGCACCGGCGGCACGAGCGGCACCGGCGAC
>DASYCF010000130.1:0-3516 GCA_036500365.1 Byssovorax sp. | reverse complement strand
GACGAGCGCCTCGTAGAGCACCACGCCCGCGGCGAAGACGTCGACGCGCCGATCGACCTCTTGCCTGCGCAGCTGCTCGGGCGCCATGTAAGCGAGCTTGCCCTTCAAGACGCCGCTCGAGGTGTGCGTCACGCGGCGCTTCGCCTTCGCGATGCCGAAGTCGATGAGGCGGCTCCGCCCGTCGCGCCCGACCAGCACGTTCTGCGGGCTCACGTCGCGGTGCACGATCTCGAGCGCGTGGCCGCGCAGATCGGTCGCGTCGTGCGCGCCGTCGAGGCCGGCGAGCATCTCGCCGATGACGCGCGACGCGACGGCCGGCGGGACGCGCTCGCCCTGCGCCGCCGCGCCGTCGAGCAGATCGGCGAGCGTGATCGACTCGATGTACGGCTGCACGCTGAAGAGCTCGCCCTCGCCCGCGACCACGTCGTCGACGGGCACGACGTTCGGGTGGCGGATCTGCGAGGCGAGGCGCGCCTCGTCGCGGAACATGTCGTAGAACTCGCGGCTCTTGAGCAGGTGCGGGTGCACGCGCTTGACGACGACGAGCCGCGCGAAGCCCGCCGCGCCCGCGTGCCGCGAGAGGTAGACGGTGCCCATGCCGCCGGACGCGAGCTCGAGGAGCGGCTCGTACGGGCCGAGTCGCGGGGGCGCGCCGTTCACCACGCGACGCGCGCGGTCGCCGCGCCTCCGCTCGTGAGCCCGACGCTCGCGCGCGCCGCCGCGCCGCGCCAGTCGACGAACCAGATCGCCGCGATGGCGGTGAGCGCGCCGAGGCCTGCCGTCACGCCGACGAGCGCGTTCGTGCGCGCCTCCTTGCCCTGCCCCGACGTGAGCAGCTCGGTCGACGACGCGACGTCGCCGGCTTGCTTCGCAGCGTCGAACGAGCTGCGCGCCGAGCTCGTGTCGACGCCGGACGCGACGAGGAAGCCGCCCGCGACGACGGTGAGCCCGGCGCCAATCCACACGACGAGCGGCGGCGCGAACCGCGCTCCCTTCGACTCGCTCGACGGCGGCACAGGCGACGGCGACGGCGACGGCGACGCGGACGCACGGACGACCGGCGCCGCGACGGGCGACGCGTCCGTGGCGACGGGCGCGACGAGCGCGACGCTGGTCGACGCGCCCGCGCCGACCTCGATGACGCGCGACGCCGGGCCGCCGTCGAACTTCGCCGCGACCACGTGGCCGCCCGGAACGACGTACGTCGCGCCCGCGTCGACCCGCTTGCCGTCGATCGTGAGCTCGCGCGCGCCAGGCGCCACGACGTCGACGCGGCCGAGGTGCTTCTCGAGGTCGCCGAGCGCGCGCGTCGCCGTGTCGCGATCCGAAGCCGTCGCCGGCGCGGCGCGCAAGTACGCGGCGTAGTCGTTCGCGGCGGCGGCGAGCTGGCCCGCCTTCTCCCACGCGCGCGCGGCGTTCCACAGGTTGTCGGGCCGCGGCGCGAGCTGGTTCGCGCGCTCGAACGACGCGGCGGCGCGCGTGAAATCACCTGCGGCGTACGCGCGCTCACCCTCGGCGAACGCGGCCGCCGCGGATGCGGTCGACCCCTCCGTCTGCGGCTCCGCGCGCGCGAGCCGCGACGCGCCGACCGTCAGGAGAAGCGCCGCGAGCAGCGCAGTGCCGCGCACGTGCCGACGGTAGCACGGCGGCGCGAGCGTCGTGGCGCGCGGGCACGGAAGCGGCGCTACTGCACGGTGAGCGTCGGCGCGTCTTCGCCGTCGAGCCACGTCTCGGAGATCACGAGCGGCGGTCCGCCTGGCACCTGCGTGAAGCTGAAGCCGTAGGGCCCCGGCTCCATGTGCTCGCGCGGCCGCGGCTGGAGCTCGAAGACGCGCGCGTCGCCCTTGCGCACGGGGAAGAACAGGTGCGCCTCGTCGGCGTGCGACCACACGCTCACGCCCTCGCGCGTACCGGCGACGAGCGCGACGGTCGCGTTGCTCGCGTTGCAGCGGATGCGGTGCCACTCGCGCACGTGCTGGAGGACGCACTCGTACTCCTTCTCCACGGCGACGTCCTTGCGCGGCACGTCGGTCCACTCGTCGGGCTTCGGCAGCGTGCTCTTCGTCTCCTCGGGCGGCTCGAGCGCGCGGCGGCGCGGCTGTGCGATGCCGACGACGCCCGCGTCCGGCGCGCCCGCGTCGACGGCACCGGCGTCGTCGGTCGACGCGTCGGCGCCCGCGTCGTCGATGGGCTCGGCGGTCGCAGCGGTCGTCGTGGAGCCCGTCGCCGACGCGCTCGGCGCGGACGACGGCGCGGCCTCGGCGTTCGCGCGCGACGCGGCGTCTCCGCACCCCGCGAGCGAGAGCGCGAAGGACGCGACGACGAGGAGCGCGCGCGCCTTCACAGCGTCCTCAAGAACGCGACGAGCGCCGCGCGGTCGGGCTCCGAGAGCTGCTTCGTCTTGCCCATCCTGT
Organism: Byssovorax sp.; assembly: GCA_036500365.1. Classification (GTDB taxonomy): domain Bacteria; phylum Myxococcota_A; class Polyangia; order Polyangiales; family Polyangiaceae; genus DASYCF01. The sequence continues at coordinate 1,102 of DASYCF010000130.1, read as the reverse complement.
CGTCGTCGTCGCGCACGAGATCCTCGAGCGAGCGCGCGCTCCCGTCGTGGTAGTAGGGCGCCGTCCCGCCGACGAACGAGAGCGACGGCGTCTTGAACGCCTCGTTCGGGTCGTACGCGTAGCCGTCGGGCGGATCGCGCTCGGGCAACGGGACGGCGACGCGGTTCGTGTAGTCGGTCTCGGGCACGTGGCAGCCCGAGCAGCCGACCTCGGGGCTCGAGAACAGCTCCTTGCCGCGCGCCTCCGCGGGCGTCGGCGGGTGCGCGTCGCGCGGCGGCGGCGCGAGGCCCGAGCGCAAGAACTCCGCGAGCGCCTCCGCGCGCACCTTTCGCGCCTGGTCGAGGTACGGGACGCCCGGCGGTGGGAACCAGCGGTGCAGGCCCATGCCCTCGACGGCGCGCGCGGCGAGCGTGTCGTTCTGCGCGTGCCAGCCGTAGGGGCCCTCCGCGGCGACGCGACCCGCGAGCATCGGCGTCTGCCGCGCGTAGCCGACGTGCGCGACGACGCGGTCGTCGCCGTCGACGTTGCCGGACATGCCGACGAAGATCGGCTGCTTGGTCTCCGGACCCTCGGGGAGCTCGGCCCACACGTGCGCGTCGTCGCGGCCCTCGGGGTGGCAGCCCGCGCACGCCATGCCGCCGCTCGTCACGCCGTCGGCCGCGTCGAGGAAGATGCGCCGACCGCGCGCCGCCTTCGCCGTGAGCGGATCGTCGGCGAGCTTGCCGATGTGGATGCTGTCGGCGAGCTGCGACGGCGGGCGCTGGAGCTCGATCGAGGCGACCTCGAACGAGCCCGCGCACCACACGTACGCCGTGTCCTCGTCCGCGGAGAGCGCGACGCCCGACGGCGCGGAGCACTGGGTCGCGACGGGCTCGTTGGGGTGCGGCGCCGTGAGCGATCGCTCGACGAGGGCGCGCGCGCTCGGATCGACGGCGGTCGCGTCGAGCTCGAGGATCGCGTCGCGCCCCTCGCTGACCACGAGCAGCGTCTTCGATTTGCTGCGATACGCGAGCGCGCGCGGCTGCACCATGTCGGGTGGAATCTGCGCGAGCGTCGGGTCCTTGCGCGCCTGCTCGACGACGGCGCCGCCGAGCGCCGGGCC
>DASYCF010000129.1:0-11461 GCA_036500365.1 Byssovorax sp. | reverse complement strand
CGGCGAGGGCGGCCGCCGCGGCGAGCGCGCGTCCACGCTCCGCGATCGCGGCGCGCGCGCCGACCAACGAGAGCACGGCGGCGACGACATCGCCCGACGCTCGCTCGACCTCGCGCGGCTCGCTGCGCGCCAGCGCGATCGCGCGACCGCCCCACCAGTCGAGCCGCGCCTCGGCCGCGAGATCGGTGCGGCGCGCCGTCGCGTCGAGCTCCTCCGCGCGGGCGAGGTCGAGCGACGCGCCGTGCCGCGAGAGGCGCCCCGCCGCGCGCAGCGTATCCTCCGCCGAGGCGTCTTCGACGAGCTCCGCGGCCAGGGTCGCCGCGGCGAGCCCTTCGGCGCTGCCGTCCTCCGCGACGTCGGCGATGGCCCACCAGGCGTATGCTTCGGCGCGCCGGTCCGCTGCGTCGCGCGCACGCGCCGTCGCCTCGCGCGCGGCCGCCTTCGCCTCGAGCCCGGCGCCTGCCGCTGCGTACGCGGCGGCGACCGCGAGGAGCGCGCGCGCCGCGAGCGCAGGCTTGCCGAGGTGCTCCCACAGCAGCGCTGCACGGCGCGCCGTCGCGATGGCGACGCCGAGGTCGCCCACGCTCACGGCCGCCGCTGCCTGTCCGGTGCGATACGTCGCCTCCTCGACGACGGCGCCCGCGCGCACCGCGTGCTCCACGGCGGCCCCATACGCATGGAGCGCCGCCGCGGCGTCGGTCGCGTGGGTCGCGTAGCCACGCATGGCGGCGAGGCGCGCGCGCTGCTCGGGCGTGGTCGCCGCCGCCTCGCCGCGCGCGACGAGCGTGAGCGCGCGGGCCGTCTCGCCGCGCGTCGTCGCCGCGAGCGCCGCGACCTCGCACAGCGCCGCGGTCGCCGGCCTCGAACCGACGAGCTCGTCCGCCAGCGCGGTCGCGCCCTCGTCGAGCGCGACCCTCGCCAGCACGGCGCGCGCGCGATCGTCGACGTCGTCGCCGCGCGCGATCGCCCGTTCGCCGAGCTCCCTCGCGCGCGCGAGATCGCCCGCTCGGCGAAGCACGTCGGCCGCGAGCCCGAGCGCGGCGCCGCCTTCGCCCGCGCCCCCGCCGAGCACGAGCGACCGCGACCTGCCGACCTCGCCCGCGAGCCGCAGCGCGTCTGCCGCGGCCGCGACCAGCGCGAACGGCATGGCGCGAGATCCCTCCGCGCACGCCGACTCCACGCGCGCGATCGCCGCCCGGTCGACGGGGACGCGCGCGAGGCCGAACGCGAGGTCGGCGGCGCCGCGCGCGTCGAGCACCTCGCGCGGATCGCGAAGAGCGGCGCGCGCGGCGTCGTCCGCGGACGCGCGCGGGTCGGCCGCGAGCGCGCCCTCGACGTCGCGGAGCGTCCACGCCTCTGGCGTCGTCCGTTCGGACAGCCGCTCGAGCGCCGACGCGAGCGCGCGATCCGTCACCGCGGCGACGGCGGTGAGGGGCCACGACGCCGCCGCCGCCCCCGCGAGCGCGATGAGCCAGCGCGCGCGCCCCACGAGATCGAGCTGATCGAGCTCCACGCCGCCGCGCGCGTCGGCCTGGTTCAACGATCGCGCCCGCCGCGCGGAGTCGACCACGTCCGGGAACCAGCCGGGCGTCGCGTCGGTGGCGCGCGCCGCGGCGGCGATCTCCTCGCGGCGCACGCCGAGGTAAGCCGCGCGCACCCGTCGCCGGCGCGCGTCGACGTCCACGTCGGCTTGGCCGAGCGCGGCTCGCGCCTGCTCCACGACCCAAGCGGCCGACGCACGCGCTCCAGGCGCGGGCGCGAGGAGCGCGTCGCAGACCGTCCCGAGGGCGCCGCCGAGCCGCGCTGCCCGCGCGCGATCGACGAGATGATCGCTCGACGCAGCCACCGGATCGACGAGCTCGACGAGCGTGAGCGCGAGCGCGAGCAGATCGCGCGCGCGCGCGTCGCCGAGGTCCGCGTCCGCGAGCGCGAGGTACCGCGGTGTCGCCCCCTCGAGCGCGCGCTCGTAGGCAGACGCGGCGAGGCCGAGGTCGACGAGCGACGCGCGACCGCTCGCGTCGACGAGCACGTTCGCGGGCTTCACGTCACCGTGCGCGACGCCAGCCGCGTGGAGCGCCGCGAGCGCCGCGCCGACGTCGCGCGCCACCGCGAGCGCGGCTGCGTGCGACGCCGCGCCCTGGAGCGTCGTCGCCGGCTCGCCTTCCATCCATCGCAGCGAAAGGTACGGCGCGCCCTCGCCGTCCGCGGCCACGCGCGCCGCGTCGCCGTCGACGACGAGCCAACCCACGTCGACGAGCTCGGGCAGGCGCGAGGTGAGGGCGAGCGACGCGTGCCACGCCTCGCGAGCGAACGCGGCGCGGATCGTCGCGTCGTCGGCGTGCGCGACCTTCAGCGCGACGCGGGCCCCGTCGCTTCGGATCGCCTCGTAGACCGTCGCCGTCGCGCCGCTACCGGCCGCGCGCAGCGAGCCGTAGCGCGGCGTCAACTCAGGTGACGTGCCCTCTGTCACGGCCATGCGCTTGATTGGACATAGAATACGCCTTGTTCGTCAACTGAATTGACTAGACATCGCTTCAGTCGCAGCTCGGCGGCGCCTCGCCCTCGTTGCAGAGCGGCTCCCGCCCGTTGCCGTAGTGCGCGAGGACGAACGCGTGGATCGACGGCGGGTCGACGCACGTCGCCGTGTACGTCGCGCCCCAGGCCGAGAGCGCCATCGGCGTGTCGAGCAGCGGGTCGGGCGTCGTGAGCACGCGCGCGACCGGGCCCACCGTCTGCAAGCACAACGGATCGGCGATCGTGGCGATCTCCGCGCGGTAGGCATCGCGCACATCGTCGCAGCCGTCGCATGCGTACGTGAACACGATCGCCCCGTGCTCGAGGTTGTGCACGTACATCTCGCGCGGCACGACGTCGGTGTGCTCCTCGTAGAGCGCCCAGATCGGCCAGTGATCGCCGCCGCTCGGCGGCGACGCGTACGTGATGGGCGTGCACGGATCGATGTGCTCGAAATTCGGCTCGGGGATGTCGATCGTCTCGACGACGGTGCACGCCGTCTGCCCGGCGAGCGGCGGCGCGTCGGGGTGCGTGGTCGTCACGTCGCCGCCGCCAGTCCCCTGCACGTCGGTCGGAGCATCGCTCGACGAGGAGCACGCCGCGCACGCGAGCGAGACTGCAGCGAGCGCAAGGGAAAAGAAGCCCGAGGCGCGCATGGCGTACGCTACCACACCGAGCGTTGCGGCCACTCGGGCGGTCTGCTGTACTCAACGGCAGACACGTGGGGAACGACGATCGCGATCACCGGGCGACCATCGTCACGACAGCGTCGGCGCTGCCGCTCGCGCCGCGCCCGTCCGAGCCCGGCACGGCGTGCCTCGTCGTCATCTACGGCGCCGAGCTCGGCAAGCGCATCCCGCTCGGCGCGAACGCGATCGAGTGCGGCCGCGCGATGAACACCGACATCCCGCTCGACGACGACGCCGTGAGCCGCCGCCACGCGCGCGTCGCGTGGACGGGCTCGAGCTACATCGTGAGCGACCTCGGCTCGACGAACGGCACGTACGTGAACGACGTCACGGTCCGCGAGAAGACGCTGAAAGACGGCGATCAGATCAAGATCGGCCGCTCCATCTTCAAGTTCATCTACGGCGGGAACATCGAGCTCAGCTACCACGAGGAGATCTACCGCCTGATGACGGTGGACGGGCTCACGCAGGTGCAGAACAAGCGCTCGTTCGAGGGCGCGCTCGAGCGCGAGGTCTCGCGCAGCCAGCGCTACCAGCGGCCGCTCTCCCTCGTCATCTTCGACATCGACCACTTCAAGAAGGTCAACGACGAGCGGGGCCACCTCGCGGGGGACGCCGTGCTCAGGCAGCTCGCCGCCCTCGTCGCCGCGAACATCCGCCGCGAGGACCTGCTCGCGCGCGTCGGCGGCGAGGAGTTCGCGCTCCTCGCGCCGGAGATCTCGATCGAGGGCGCGCGCATCGCCGCCGAGAAGATCCGCGCCGTGATCGAGCGGACGCCCTGCCGGTTCGAGGAGCAGGAGATCCGCATCACGTCGAGCTTCGGGGTCGCGTGCTACCCGCCCGACTCGAAGATGACGCCGAAGGAGCTCTACGGCGCGGCGGACCAGCGGCTCTACGTCGCGAAGAACAGCGGCCGAAATCGCGTGGCGTAGCGGCCGGCCGTCAGGGCGTCGTCGCGCACGACTCGAGCGGGGCGCCCGCCTGGATCCACTGGCTCAGCCCCTCGATTTCGTCGATCGAGAGCGACTTGATGCCCGGGAGCGTGCCGGGGACCGCGAGCAGCGGCATCGGCGCGCCGACGACGACGCTCTCGCGCAGCCGCTCCGCCTCGGCCGGGTCGACGAACGGCGCGCCGCTCGCGTCCACCGAGACGAGCAGCTTGTAGAGCACGTAGCTGTTTCCCGCGTTGCTCGTCTCGACGATGGGCATCGCGCGGCCGAAGCGCAGCGGAAAGTCGTCGGGCACGGTCGCGTGCTCGCCGGTCATCGTCTCGTGCGCGACGTGGTCGACCGCCGTCCGCGCGATCACCTCTTGCTGCGCCGTCGGGTTGGTCGCCAGGGCGATCTGGGTGCCGAACTGGAGCCCCATCGCGGCGCCGACGTCCGCCGACTCGACGTGACACCCCAGCGACTGACACTTGCTGAGCACGTTCACCGGCGCGTTTCCGCCGTCGCAGAAATCCTGCGACGCCGGCGGGTCCGGATCGGTGGCAAGGGGCGCCGCGCCCGTCTTGAAGTCGTAGTCGACGATCTCCTCGAGCGGCACGCCGTCGAACGCGTGCACGCCCGGCACCGTCGCGTCCGTGATCGAGCCCACCAGCATCGTCAGCTGGTAGGTCGAGTTCGGCATGAAGTCGCCCGACGGCGTCGCGCTCTGCGGCGTCGACAGCCGGTAGTCGATCTGCAGCTTCACCGGGTCGTACGTCGGCTCGAACGTGACCGGATCGGTGCAGTCGTCGATCGTGGCGACCGGCTTGATGATCGGCTGCACGCAGATCGCCTGGCGGATCGACTGCGCCGGCAACAAGAAGCGGTCGAACGTGATGCGGATCGACGAGTTCGGCGCCGCCGTCACCGTCGCGCCGGCGTTCGGCGCGATCTCGGCCGTGACGCCGTTCATGTCGAACACCTCGACCTTGGTGACGTGCAGCGGCGCCGTGTTGCGCTGCTCGTCGTCGCGGCTGCCCGCGTCGCAGCCGGCCGCGCCGAGGCCCACGAGGAGCATCAGCGCGACGCTGCGCACGAGCTTCAGCTCTCCGCGTACATCGTGAGCTGCTCCCGCACGGTTTTGTCGTTGATGCCGTGCTGGATGTGCTCCTTCAAGCAGTCCGCGAGCGTGATGAGCATGTCGTCCACGCCCTTCTCCTCGATCAGCTTCGACAGGAGCTGCCGCGCCTCCCGCCCGTCGTCCTCGCGGAGGAAGCTCCGCACGGTCTCGAGCGTGATCTCGCCCTGGAAGTCGATGACGAGGTTGTCGAGCAGGTACCTGATAAGCTCCTTCACGCCCGTTCTCCTCCGCCTCGGCGCCTCGCGCCGGCCCTGGCGCGCTCGCCGCTCGGGGCTCGAGCGCGAACTGTCGTGCAGGGTCGGCGGGGGACCTTCGCGGCCAATCGCTATAGCCGCCGCGCGAAGGACTGCGCAAGGAATATGCAGCGAGCCGCGGGATTTTCATTGGCACTTCACCAGCGAAGAGTCCCCCGGCTGATGGCACACCAGGCACGGGCGGGGGTTTCGCCGCAGGGCGCTCCTGCACACGCTCATGAAGTTCGTCGGGTGGGGGTCCACGCCCATGCCGCCCGAGATGCTCTTCGTCGCGTGGCACGTCGCGCAGTCGCGCTCCGTGTGGCACGAGACGCAGGCGTTGAGGTTGCGCATCGCCTCCCACGAGTGGTGGTTCGGTCCGCGCGGCGCCGTCGTCCACTCCTGCGGCGGCGGGTGGAAGCGCCGCCCCGACTGACGGTTGCCGCTCGCCGTGTCCTTCGCGACGCCCGTGCGGCGGTGGCAGTCGGCGCAGAACGTCTGCTCCGCATGGCAGCTGACGCAGCGCGGGTTGTCCTGGCGCGCCGCCTCCGGGTGCATCGAGAGCCAGTCGTTCGGGTGCACGTTGCGCGGGCGCACGCGCCCGTCGTGGCAGTCGGTGCAGTAGTCGGCCTTGTGGCAGTTGCCGCAGAAGGCCGCGTCGTCTGCGGCGATGCCCTTGTGGCGCTCGATCCAGTCGGGTGTGTGGTCCGCGTTGTGGAGCCAGCGCGGCGGCGTCAGCGCGACGCTGGCGTTCGTCTGCTGGATGCGCCCGTCGGGCTGCGTGAGGTGGCAGTTCGTGCACGTGCCCTTCGCCTGGCCCTGCGCGGCGCCGCTCATCGCGTGGCACGTGAAGCATCCGGCCATGCGCGGCAGCTGGTCGCGCGTCGCGAGCTCGAGCTTGTCGATCTGGCCGTGGCACTGGCCGCACTGGATGTTCTTGTCGAGGTGCTTCTTGTGCGTGAACCGGATCTTGGGCCGCGGCACGACGACCGGCGCGATCTTGCCCTCGTCGCCCGCCTTGGCGCCGAGGTGGCAGAAGCCGCACTGGCCGTTCGCGTCCTTCCCTGCCTTCACCGCGCGCGGGTTCGCGTGGTCGACGTCGTGGCAGTTGTCGCACGTCTGCTGCGGGCGCGGCAGCAGCGTGTCTTGCGCGGAGTCGCTCGCGTACGCGGCGGCGTGGCAAACCTTGCACGGCTGCTTCAGCTCGTCGACGTGCTTCTTGTGGTTGAAGCGGATCGTGATCGTCTGCGGAGGGAAGATCTCCTCGCTCGGCACCGGGCTCGCCGCCGCGCCGGGCGGCATCCACGCGACGGGCACCTCGGCGTCGTCCGGCAGCGGCGCGACGCCGTGCACGGTCACCGTCGGCGCAGCGACGGCGACGACCGCCGGCGCGGCGATGGGCGTGGTGTCCGCGTCGACGCGGCTCGAAGCGAGCGCGAGCATGAACGCCAGCGCGCACGCGAGCACGGCGAACCAGCCGGTCACGAGCCTCATTGGAGCACCCGCAGGTTCATGAGCCCGACGACGCGGTAGCGCTGCCCGACGAGTCGGTTCATGTCGTGTTCCCACTCGACGCGGAAGTTCGCGACGCTCGCCGGTTTGAAGGCCGCGGCGAGCACGTACGCGAACGACGTCGCGCTGCGGTCGGGGCGGAGCGTGTCGTCCCAGTCGTAGAGCGACGTGCGGCCGCCGAGCGTGAACCGGCCGCCGTCGAGCTTCTTCTCCGCGTCGAGATCTCCGCCGACGCGGTGGCCGCGGTCGCCGTCCTCGAGCATGCCGCGCAGGCCGACGTCCGCCGACGCGAAGCGATAGCGCGCGGCGACGTTCGCGAGCCCGTCGACCGAGCTCGTCGTGGCGCGGTTCGCGTCGTCACGCGTGTACGCGCCGACGACGGCGAGGCCTGGATTCGAGGAGTCGACGGCGGTGTTCGCGTAGCAGCCCGTGCCGAGGCCGAGGGCCTTGCACTGGCCGTCGCCGAAGGCGCTCGGGTCACCGTCGGACAGCCAGATGCGCGCGCCGCCGCTCGCCGTCACGTCGAACCGGCGCGTGATCTTGACCGCGACGCGCCCCGTGATCGTGTCGACCGGGCTGTGCGTGAACCAGTTCCAGATCGAGTCGGCGTCGAACGTCGGATAGAAGTAGTCGATGTCGGCGCCGAGGGTGACGCGCTTGCCGATGTAGCCCTCGAGGCCCGCATACGCGCGCGAGAACACCTGCGAGTAGAAGTCGTAGACGATGCCTCCCTTTGCGCCGCCGAGGTCGTTCTTGTTCGCGTCGAACGCGTAGCCCAGCCGATCGGACGAGACGCGCGTGCCCGAGATCGTCTTGTAGCCGCCCGTCGCGCTCTGATCGGCGGCGGGATCGGGGAACTGCTGGGTGATCGACTCGCCCGTGTTGTAGACGCGCCGGTAGCTGAAGCGGCCGTGCAGCCAGCTCGGCCCGTTGCTCTCGACCGCGAAGCCGAACGCTGGCGCGGGCTCGGCGTACTGGTACGACGGGTAGTCGCTGTAGGCGGGCTGGTTGTCGCCGCCGAAGCCCTCGTGGTTGCCGCGCCACACGCCGTTCTGCTCGAAGCGCGACGTCGACAGCGGCAGGCCGCCGCGCTGCTCGAAGCCGCCGTAGACCTCGACCTGCACGAACCACGGCGTCGTGAGGCGCATCAGGCCGCCGTCGAACGACCACCAGCCGAGCACGTCGGTCACGTACTGGCGGCCGACGCGGAAGCCGAAGAGCCCGTTCGCGATGTTGCGGCCCTCGACATAGCCGTACATGAGATCGATGGGCGCCTCGCGGAGGCCCGGCACGAAGCGCACGCCTTGTCCTGCGCTCGTCGCGTAGTTCGTCTCGCCGCCGCTCTGCGACGACGGGAGCGCCTCGTTGATGCCGAAGTCGGCGTCGAGGCGGAAGCGCATGACGACGCGGTAATCGGGCTTGCCGGGCGAGGCCTCGCCGCCCTGGAGGTTGTACGCCGCGAGGCCGAGCGTCTGCAGGAAGCGCCGACGCTGCAGCACGACGTCGCCCCACGGGTCGGACACCTCGTAGGCCTGAAAGGCGGTGTCGCCGGTGACCTCGAAGTCCGCGGCGCGCGCCGCACGCGCGGAGCTCGCACACAGCGCGACGATCGCCGCGCCCACGAACCACGCGCCGCGCTGCCCCCGCATGGGCGCGAGTGTCGGCTACCGCGCCAAGACCTGTCAAACGCGAACTTCGCGGAATTGAGGGAGCGAAGCAACGTCGGCCCGCCGCGCACGGAGCGAAGCGCCGCCGCGCCGCCGCCCATCGCGAGGGACGCAGCGAAGCGACGTCGGGGGTTTGGGGCCGCCCGCGACCCCATCGCGGATCAGTACTCTTCGACTTCGAGCTTCTCGAGCTTGCCTTCGCCCGTGAGGCGAAACCCGCTCGTGTCGCTGAGCGCGCGCGTCACGTCCTTGCGCTCGTCCTCGGGGACGACCCAGCCGCGCAGGACGAGGCCGTCCGCGACCTTGTTCTTCACGCGCACGCTCTCCTCGGTCTTCAAGAGGTGCAGGAGCGGCGCGAGGCTCCGGGTGTCGCTCTGGCGGAAGATGGTCTCGACGGCGTGGAAGCGCACGGTCTCGTTCACGTCCTCGAGGAAGGGCTCCACGGCGACGCGGACCTCTTCGTGCTTGAGCTCCTCGAGCGCGAGCACGAGCTGCAGCTTCGGGTCGGTGTTGCGCGCGTACTCGGTGTCGAAGCCGCCGAGCAGATCGATGAGCTCGGCGCGGTACTCGTCGTCGTCGAGCACCTCGCGGAGCACCTTGATGGGCCACGTGAGCGGCCAGCCCTTGCCCTCGGCCTGTTCGCAGTACTCGACGATCGCGGGCACCGCCTCCTTGCCGGCGGCGACGAGGCCCGCGAACGCGATGTCCTTCTCGTCCGAGTCGTGGATCGACGGGTCGATGCTGAAGCGGAACCGCGGCAGCAGCCCGGCGGCGGCGTCGGCCGTCTTCATGTCCGCCAGCGCGTGCAGCGCCTCGCTGCGGTCGTACTGCTGCGCGTGTTTGTCGCGCGCGACCTTCGCGAACCCCGCGGTCTTGCGGTCCATCGGCGCGGCGGGCGCCTTGCCGTTGCCACCCGGAGGCGGGTTGCTCTTGCCTTTGAGGAAATCGAAGATGCCCACGTTTTCGCGCCAACCTTCCCAGACCCCCGCGACGGCGTCAACGCGCGCGACCCACTGCCGCCCGAATCGGCCGACGCCTCGGTGGACACACGACCCGCGAAGCGACGCGCAGCGTCTCGCGATCGCGCTGTGGGGCGGCAACGTCCCCGCCGCAGGCGTCTCGCGATCGCGCTGTGGGGCGGCAACGTCCCCGCCGCAGGCGCCTCGCGATCGCGCTGTCGGACGGCACCGTCCCCGCCGCAGGCGGGGCGGGGGTTTGGGGCCGCTTGCGGCCCCATCGTCGATCAAGGCGACAGCTTGACGGCGGTCGGGAACGCGAGGCTCACGTGGAACGTGAGCATGCTGTTGAAATGGAACTCGCGGTCGTTGCTGTTGACGTTGTTGTCCGGGAAGTCTTGGTTCGGGCCGCTGCCGTGGTTGTCGAAGCCGGACGTGTTCCACGAGAAGGGCAGGGCGCGGAAGTCGACGCCGAAGCCGACGAACTGGCTCGGGTAGAAGTTCAAGCCGAGGCCGAAGGTCGGCGCGACGGCGATCCGGCTCGCGAGCGTGAACGACTTCGGGTCGTCGCACGAGAGCGGGAGCGTCTTGCCGCTGTCGTCGTGGCCGCAGTCGGCGCGCTCTTGCACGCCGATGATCGCGGGGCCGGCGAAGATGTTGACGTCGGTGTCGACGAAGAAGCTCGAGAACAGCGCGAACTTGCCGCGGAACGGCACGACGGTGACCTGCGGCGCGATGAGCCAGTTGATGTGGCCGAGCTGGTCGCTCGACAGGTTGTTCTGCGTGAGGTTCACGGCCGTGAGCTGGCAGGCCTGGCTCGCGCCCTTGTTCGCCTTGCACGCGCGGCCGTCGATCGCCTTGCTCTGCAGCTCGTCGGTCAAGCCGGTGGTGTACTGGATGCCGAACCCGCCGAAGACGCCGACGCCGATCCAGTCCGCGAAGTGATAGGTCGCGGTCGCGCCCGGCATGATCGTCCGCTCGTACTGATCGAGCAGCGTGAACGACACGCTCGGTGAAAACTCGAAGCGGCCGTCACGGTGCTCACGCAGCGCGCGCACGGCGGGGGCGCCGGCGAGCGGGCCCGTCAGCTGGATCTCCTGCGCCTGGGCGCTGCCCGCGGTCAGCACCGCCGACGCCACGACCACCGCCGAAACCAGGGACGCGCACAGGCTGTTCACGAATCGACGCATCATCCATGTCCCCTGTTGAGGGTCTCCATCATCTCCGTCGCCTTCGGTGCGCTGCCTCACTTCGGCAGACGGTACTCCCACGAGAACGGCAGGAACACGCTGACGCCGAGCTGGGCCTGGACGTTGTTGGTCAGGCTCGAGTCACCCAGCCAGGTCGACGGGTTCTGCGCCTGCGGCTTGCCGTTCGCCTGGTTGCCTTCGGCGATCGCGACGTTCTCCAGCTGGTCGACGAAGATGTAGTCGCTGACCTCGAGCATGGCGGCGAACCACCGGTTGAAGAAGATGCGCAGGCCACCGCCCACGTGGAACGCGACCTTCGGCTTGAAGTCGAAGGTGCGGTTGTCGGGGTCGATGACCGCGATCGGGCGCGTCGAGATGGCGCCGACGCCGCCCATCACATAGAGGTCGTAGTGGAAGATGAAGTTCGAGAAGCCAGCGAACTTGCCGTAGGCGGCGACGTACTCGACGTTCGCGTTCGCGTTCCACTGGTACTCGGTGATCGGCTGGCCGACGCGGGCGGCGCGGGACGTCTCGAAGTTGAAGCTCGAGTTCGAGTTGAGGCCCGCGTAGAAGTTGCCGTTCACGCCGACGGCGAGGACGTTCGTCAGGTAGAAGTTCAGCGCGACGCCGGGC
>DASYCF010000128.1:0-1524 GCA_036500365.1 Byssovorax sp. | reverse complement strand
GATCCAGCGCTTCAGCGCGGACGCGTGCGCGAACGGCGCGTGGTGCATCGCCGCGATCGCGACGCGGCCGCCCGCCTCGGCGAGCTCGGCCGCGCGCTCGATCGACGCGAGCGCAGCCTCGTCGAGGGCGCCGATCGCGCGCGGGTACGTCTGCGCGATCGCCGTCGACGCCGCGACGACGACGGCGCCGTCGAGCACGGTCATCGCGCCCGCGCGGCTCGTCGCCGCGAACCGCGCGAGCGGCCCGTCGAGCGCGCGATCGAACGCGCCCGCGTCGGCGTAGGCGTCGTGGTTGCCCGGCACGAGCGTGACGCGGTGCGCCGGCCATGGCGAAGCGGCGAGCACCTCGGCGACGACGGCGAACTGCGCGTCGACGCCGTCCTCGGTGAGGTCGCCCGTGACGACGAGGTGCTCGGCGCCCGCGTCCCACGCGGCGCGCATCGCGGCGATCGCCCGCAGGCGGCGCGCCTTCGGGTCCTTCTTGCGACCGAGCGTCAGGAGCTCGAGCCGGCGGCGCGCGGCGTCGTCGCGCGCGCGATAGTCGTCTTCGACGAGGTGAAGATCGGTGACGTGTGCGACGAGGGTCATGTCGCGTGTTGTACGGGGCGCGCGCATCGCCGCGGCGACGCGCGGGCGAGCGCCGCGTGACGCGGAGACCTCGCGCGTCTGTCGCGCGCGTTTCGATTCGGTGACACGCGGCCGCGTCGAGGGAACGGAACCGCAGGACATGACTCCACGTAGGGCTCGGTCCGGGGCCCGGACGAGGTGCTACGATGCAGACCATGACTTCGACTCGCCCGGCGCTCGCGCTGCTCGCCTGCGTCGCCGCGCTCGCGCTCGGGTGCTCCTCCGGGAGCGACCCCACGACCGCGCCCCCGGTCGACGATCACCCCGAGCTCGACGACGTGGTGTTCCAGGGCGACGGCAACGCCGACGAGCTCGCCGCCATGCTGCTGAAGACGCCGCTCACGTCGGCGCCGGCTGCGCCCGAGTACACCGCGCCGCCGCCCGACAGCGTGTTCACCAAGGGCGCGCCCATCCCGACGTTCCGCTGGCAGCTCGAGGATCCGAGCGGCGCGCCCGCGCACGAGGAGGCCGGCCTCGCGACGCGCACGTACATCACGTTCGGCACCGACTTCGACGCCGGTCTCGTGCGCGTCTTCACGAGCGGCACGTCCTTCACGCCCGACGCCGAGGCATGGAAGAAGCTCAGCGTCGGCACGTGGGTCGCCGGCGACATCTTCGTCGCGACCTACGACTCCTCGGACGCGCTGCAAGGCGACGTCGTCGAGGGCCTCGCCGTCCTGTTTTGCTCGAACATGGTCGCCGACGCGTGGTCGCCCCCGCCGCCGAGCGGCAGCGAGTGACCGGCCGACGCTGACCTGGTTGGGTCATCGAGGATCCAGGAAGGCTCGCGAGCGATCCGCCCGGTGACACCGCGGCGGCGGAAAGATATGCTAAGAGCCGACGCGCGACCCTGCGTTTCGGGGGCCGAGCACGGGCACGTGCCCTGCACCGATTCGC
>DASYCF010000127.1:0-2118 GCA_036500365.1 Byssovorax sp. | reverse complement strand
TCGCCATCCCGATGTACGGGATCAACCACTCGTACCCCGTCGCGATCGCCGCGGGCATGGTGCTCTGCGAGTGGGCGCGCCGCCGCGACCCGCGCGCGCGCATGCGCTGATCGCGGCCGCGCGATCAGCAGCCCGGCGACTCGTGGATCGCGACGGCGAGGCCGCTCGCCGTGTCGAGGAGGATCACGCCGTCTTCGCTGCACTCGTCGGCGTCGACGTGCATCTTGATCGTCCACGTCGAGCCCGCGTGCGCGTCGTCGGCCAGCGCCTTCACGGCGGCCGACTCCGTCTGGAGCCTCGCCAGCGTCGCAGCGGCGGCGGCGTCGCCGTTCATCGCGTCGTCGCTCTCGATCTCGTTCATGAGGACCATCGACTGATCGACCATCGCGTCGAGGTCGGCGGACCCCGCGGTGATCGGGCCGGAGGTCAGCGCGGTCGGCTGGTCGTCGATCACGTGCTGCCAGCCGGCGAACGCCACGAGCGCGGCCTCGAGCGCGCTCGCGGTCGCAGGCGCGCTCGGGTCGACGCACGTCGGCGACGAGAACGCGGCTAGCGACCACGCCATCGGCGCGTCGATCGATTCGAACGCGATCGCGTCGCGCGAGTACGCGTCGACGGTCGCGTTCGCGGCGCTCGTGAGCACCTCGGCGCACGTCGACGGCGCGCCCGACTCGGCGGCGTACCAAGTGAGCGCGTGCGCGCGGAGCGCCGTGAGCGCGGTGGGGCCGACGTACGAGACCGGGCCCATCGCCGCGACGTCGGCGTAGGGCGCGGCCGCGACGAGCGCCTTCGCCGCGCGTGAATCGAGCGCCGCGTCGACGTCGAGCTCGTGCACGCTCGCCTGGTCGACGCCCCACGTGACGGCGCGCACCTGCCAGCCGAGGAGCGCGACGCCCTCGACCGTCTCGGCATGCGGCGACGGGTGCGCGGTCGCGTACGCCCGGAGCTTCGCGAGCGCGGACGCGCCGACGTATGGCACCGCGTCGAGGTCGGCCACGGTAGCGAACGGCGCGTCGTCGGCGCTCGGGAACACGCCGTCCGCGCCGGCGCGCCGCGCGACGATGCCCTTCGCCGCGCGCGAGTCGAGGCCGATCGTCTTGTCGAGCGCGTCGAGCCCGACCGCGGGATCGTTCACGAGGTCGAGCAGCGCCGCGTCGCTCGCGCTCGCCGTGTCGTCGTCCGTGTTCGTGCCGCCGGGCGCGGGGGACGACTCACCCGAGCACGCTGCGATCGAGAGCGCCGCGAGCGCTGCGAGGACGAGGAGCCTGCGAGTCATGTTCACCTCGACCGCGGACGCGTCGATCGCGACGGGCGGACGCCCGCGAGCTCATTACACGCGGGCGTCGGTTCCTGTACGGCGGAGCGAAGAGAGCGGCACGTCGGGCCGGGGGACGAACGCGTCGGGCTGGGGGCGCCACTCGTCGCCGGCGCTGTTCGTGCGCGCGCAGCCGAGGGTGCACTGGGCGTTGCAGTCCTTCTGCGTCTTGAACTGGCGCTCGAGCTCGGCGAAGTCGTACTGCTCGAGCGGGATCCCGAACGTGTCGCGCGTCTGCGAGCACCAGTGCACGATGCCGAACTCGTCGACGTACAGATAGCGGCTCCCGGCGCGGCATTTGAAGGGCGCGCTGCCCTCGGCCATCATGCGCGTCCGGTAGTCGCCCGCCTCGCGGAAGCGGCGGCCGATCGACGCGCGCACCTGGTTGTAGGCGGCGGTCTCCTCGGTCGTCATGTTCATGCGGCCCTCGCCGTCGTGAAGGACGAGCACGCGCGGGATGAAGCCGTGCGCCTTCGCGAACTCGACGACCTCGACCACCTCGTGCGGGCTCGACGCGCCGAGCACCGCGCTGAGGACGACGGGGAATTTCGCGACGCGGGCGACGACCTCGAGCTTCTTCCGCAGCGGCTTCAAGACCTTCACCGTGATGTCGTTCGGCGTCACGCCGTCGACGCTGATCTGGAGGCTCTGGAGGCCGGCGTCGTTCAGCGCCTCGACCCGCGCCTCGTTGAAGAGGTACGCGTTCGAGATCATCATCACCTTGTAGAAGTCGAGCTTGCGCGCGTAGCGGATGAGCTCCTCGATGTCGGGGTGCATCATCGGCTCGCCGCCGGTGAGCTCGA
>DASYCF010000126.1:0-3821 GCA_036500365.1 Byssovorax sp. | reverse complement strand
GCCGAGGTGCTCGAGCTCGCGTACAACGTGTTCGTCGCCGCCGACCTGCACGAGCTCTCGGCCGACATCGCCGACGCGGGCGCGGGCGTGCTCGCGCGGTCGGTGCTCGCCCACGGCCTCCTCGCCGGCCACTGGAGCGGCGAGCGCGAGTTCGAGCCGGGCGACCATCGGCGCGCGCGCTGGACGCCGCGCGAGCTCGCCGCGCGCGTGAAGCAGCTCGACGCGCTGCGGCCGCTCGTGACGGGCAACGTGCTCACGTTGCGCGCCGCGGCGCTCCGCTTCGTGCTCGCGAACGACGTCGTGTCGAGCGCCGTGCTCGGGCCGCGCACCGTGACGCAGCTCGACCAGCTCACGCGCGAGGCAGGCGCGGGCCCGCCGTACTTGACCGACACCGCGCTCGCCGAGCTCGCCTCACGCCTTTCGACGATGGGAGTCCCGACATGAACACGCCCCGTGACGCCGAGCTCGAGGAGGTCCTGCGCATCGCGCGCGAGGCCAGCGCCGTCATCCGCGCGATCTACGAGGCGGGCTTCTCCGTCGAGCTGAAGGGGCCCGACGACCCCGTCACGCGCGCGGATCGCGAGGCGAACGACCTCATCTGCGCGGCGCTCGCGCGCGCCTTCCCGGGCGACGCGATCCTCGCCGAGGAGAGCGTGCCGACCGACAAGGCCGAGATCGCGCGCCTCGCCGCGCAGCCACGCGTGTGGTTCGTCGACCCGCTCGACGGCACGAAGGAGTTCACCGAGCGCATCGACGGCGAGTTCGCCGTCATGATCGGCCTCGCCGAGGCAGGCCGCGCGACGCTCGGCGTCGTCGTGATGCCGTCGACGAACGTCGCGCTGCTCGGCCGCGTCGAGGGCGCGCGCGGGCACGTCGCGCTGCTCGAGCGCGCCTCCGGAGAGCGCGAGCCGCTCGCGGTCACGTCTCAGGCCGACCCGCGCGCCGCGGGCATGATGGTGTCGCGCTCGCACCGGCCGAAGGTCGCCGACCTCGTCGCCGAGAAGCTCGGCGTCACGCGCATGATCCCGTGCGGCTCCGTCGGCGTGAAGGTCGCGCGCGTCGTCACGGCCGAGGCCGACGTCTACGTGCACGGCGGCGGCGGCCCGAAGAGCTGGGACACGTGCGCGCCCGAGGCGATCCTGCGCGCCGCCGGCGGCCGCTTCACCGACCTCGCCGGTGAGCCGCTCGCCTACGACATTCCGACCGTCGCGCGCACGGGCGGGCTCCTCGCCTCGAACGCGGCGCTCTTCGAGCAGGTCCGCGCCGTCACGCGCAGCGCTGGCTGAGCGCGCCCAGGCGCGGCACGATCGGCGCCGTCAGCCGCCGGCGAAGGCCGTCAGCGCGCGCACCGCCAAATCCGCGACGCCGACCGCCGCAACCGCCGCCGCGCCCAGGGCGAACAGGCCGCGGTGCGTCGTCAGCCACAGGTAGCCGCTGCCCTCCTTGGCCCGCGCGTCGAAGACGCCGTGGGCGCCGTGATCACCCGGCACCGGGGACCAGAGGTTGTCCGGGCGATCCGGGTCCTCGGGCTCGTCGATCTGCTGGTCCGCGAAGCCGTGCTTGGCGAGGTATCGGTCCGCGTACCACGGCGCGATCTTGTTCCCCCAGATCGCCTCGAGCGTCGAGCTCCCGACGAACAGCTCGCGGCGGTCGTGGTCCGTCGCCCAGACGATGCCCGCCGCGGCGACCTCGGGCTGGAAGATGGGCGGCACCGGCTGCGACTTCTTCGGTAGGTAGCTCTTCACCCATCGGAACTGCGGCGTGTTCAGCGCGGGCATCTGCACCATCGTGATCTTGACCGCGCTCTTCGCGTGCATCAGCTCGCAGCGCACCGACTCCGTGAACCCGTGCATCGCGTGCTTCGCTCCGCAGTACGCCGATTGCAGCGGGATGCCCCGGTACGCGAGCGCGGACCCGACCTGCACGATCTTGCCGCGATCGCGCGGGATCATGCGCCGGAGGGCGGCCAGCGTGCCGTACACGGCGCCGAGGTACGTCACCTCCGTCACGCGGCGAAAGTCCGCGGGGCAGACCTGGACGGCCTCGGCGAAGATCGACGTCATGGCGTTGTTGATCCAGACGTCGATGTCACCGAGCTCGCGCTCGACCCGCGCCGCGGCGCGCTCGATCTGGTCCGCATCGGCGACGTCGGTCGGGATCGTCAGCGCCTCTCCGCCGAGGGCCCGCACCTCGCGCGCGGTCGCCTCGAGGCCGTCCTCGCCGCGGGCGAGCAGCGCGATCCTCGCGGCGCGGCGCGCGAACGCGAGGGCGGTGGCGCGCCCGACGCCCGCGGAGGCGCCCGTCAAGACGATGACCTGACCTGGTGCAGTGTTCGACATATGGCGGTTCGTCCCCGCCCGCGTCGTCGCAACGCCGGTGCCAGGTCTGCTCGAGCGCGGATCCGCAACGCGCGGACCGAGGGACTGCGAAGCCGGAGCGAGCTTCACGAGCATTGCGCGAGATCACTATCCAGCACCTTCTGCGATGTGGAGAACAATCGAGATGGATGACGCATGATCCTCAACCGCTCATGACGGATGTGCGCCGGGTCGCTCGCCCATTCGGTCTCGGCCGCTCTACCTCTGCAAGTTGTCTGCGCCATGGCGATCTTGCCCTGGGGCGATCCTGTGCGGTGTGGCGGTGATGTCGGAGCGGCGGTCACTGCCTCGTGGTGCATCGCTGCTCCCCGCTGAGGCCGAGTTCTTGCTCGAGCGCGCAATCCACGGAGCACGACGACCCGCGCTCCAAGAGGCCTGCTGCGATGCATCAGAACGTATCGGACTTCCTGCTCGGACGCCTCGCGGAGTGGGGCGTCCAGCGCGTCTACGGCTATCCAGGCGACGGCATCAACGGGATCATGGGCGCGCTCAACCGCGACGACCACGGCGTCCGCTTCATCCAGACGCGCCACGAAGAGATGGCGGCCTTCATGGCCTGCGCGCACGCGAAGTTCACGGGCGAGGTCGGCGTCTGTCTCGCGACCTCCGGGCCGGGCGCGATCCACCTGTTGAATGGGCTCTACGACGCGAAGATGGACCACCAGCCCGTCGTCGCGATCGTCGGGCAGCAATCGCGGCGTGCGCTCGGCGGCTCGTACCAGCAAGAGGTCGACCTCGTCTCGTTGTTCAAGGACGTCGCGCACGAGTTCGTCGAAATGGTGACGCACCCCTCCCAGGTCCGTCAGCTGGTGGATCGCGCGGTTCGAATTGCGCGCGTCCAGCGCACCGTGACATGCATCATCCTGCCGAACGACGTCCAGGTCGTGCCGTTCGAGGAGCCGGCGCGCGAGCACGGCACCGTGCATTCGGGGATCGGCGTGTGCACGCCGCGCGTCGTCCCGCGCGATCCGGATCTCGCGGCCGCCGCGGCCATCCTCAACGCCGGAGAGCGCGTCGCCATGCTCGTCGGGGCGGGCGCGCTCGGCGCGACGGAGGAGATCCTGAGGACCGCCGACACGCTCGGGGCGGGCGTCGCCACTGCCCTGCTCGGCCGCTGCGCGGTGCCGGCCGCGGAGCCGTGCGTGACGGGCGCGATTGGCCTCCTCGGCACCAAGCCGAGCTGGGAGATGATGACTGGCTGCGACACGCTGCTCATGGTCGGATCGAGCTTCCCGTATTCGGAGTTCCTCCCCAAAGAGGGCCAGGCGCGCGGCGTCCAAATCGACATCGACGGCCGCATGGTCGGCATCCGCTACCCGATGGAGCTCAACTTGGTCGGCGACAGCGCCGAGACGCTCCGCGCGCTCGCGCCGCTCCTCCACCGAAAGGAGGACCGCTCGTGGCGGAAGAAGATCGAAGAGAACGTCGCCGCGTGGTGGGAGC
>DASYCF010000125.1:0-3019 GCA_036500365.1 Byssovorax sp. | reverse complement strand
GCCTCGACCGAGGGCGGCACGCGGATCGTGCCGATCGCGCCGAGCACGCTGCCGATCCGGAGCGCGCCGCCGCCGCGTGCAGCCTTCGCCATATCGCGAGCGTAGTCGAGTCCGCGCAGGACGCGAGCGCCGGTCACGGCGTCGTGGCGTCAACCGCGCGGCGGGAGGATGCGCGCGAGCGCCGCAGCCACGTCGCGGACGCGCGGCACGCGCCCGCCGGCCGACACGAGGGTGAAGCGCTCGCCGTGGACGCGGAGCGCGTGCGAGAACACGTCGGCGCCGTCGAACGACTCGCCGCGCGCGCCCGCGTCGGCGAGCGCATCGGCCTCGCAGCGGCCGCGCGTGCTCGAGACGAAGACGCCCGCGTCGTTCGTCAGCGCGACGGCCGTGACGCCGCCCTTGTCGAGCAGCGAGTCGAGGAGGAGGAACGTCGCGCCGGCGCGCGTCGGGGCGCGCTCGGCGCGGCGATCGAGGTCGGAGGGAGAGGTCTGCATCGGCCGGGCGTGCCACGCGCGCGCCCGTCGGGCCAAGTCTTCACCGGGCGCGCCTCAGCCGATCTCGACCTTCTGCCCGTCGGCCTTCACCAGGTGATCGGCGACGAGGGTCGTGTTCTCGCCGTGCAGATCGACGGTCGTCTTCGCCGCGATCTCGACGCGCTCGGCGCGGAGCTCGTCGGTGTGCTCGACCTCGCGCGTGACCTCCCTCGCGCGCCGCAGCACGCGCTCCGCGAGCCAGCCGAGGCTCCGCGCGACGATCGACGCGGACTCGACCTCGTGCGTCGAGCGCGTCGCGACGGCGCGCACGCGGTCGAGCGCGAACGACGCGGAGCGGGCGCGCACGTCGAGCGACGTCGTGACGACGCGGGCGAGGCCGGCCGACACGAGCTCGATGCCGTCTTGCGCCGCGACCGCGAGCCGCCCGCCGACGTGGAGCGTGACGTCGCCGTGCTCGTCCTCGATCGTCGCGTCACGGCGCTCACCGGTGAGCACGTGGAGCGCGTACGCGCGGCCGTCGACGACGGCGATCGCGACGCGATCGCCGACGTGCGGCGACGTGAGGCAGCTCAGCGCGCGCAGCGCCTCGACGACCTCGCCGGAGACGCGCGCGTCGATCGCGCGGCCCTCGACGCGGACGACCTCGCCGACGCAGCGCTCCACGTGGCCCGGGCTCTCGGCGCGCGTCGACATCGGCGACGTCGAGCTTACGCGCGCGCCGCGCGCTCGTCAGGGCTTCGCGGCGGGCTCCGGGTCGCCCGGGAGCCCCTCGTCGACGCCGGTCATGTCGGCGCCGTTGAGCTTCGCGCCCTCGCGCGTCGCGCCGCGCAGCACGGCGTACGTGAGGTCCGCCTCGCGGAGGTCCGCGCCGTCGAGCTTCGCGAACGACGCGTTCACGCGCGAGAGCGTCGCCGCGCGGAAGGTGCTCCCGCGTAGATCCGCGCCCGCGAAGCTCGCGCCCGCGAGGTTCGCCTTCTCGGCGTTCGCGCGGTGCATGCCGACGTCGGCGAAGCACGCGTCGGGCGCCTGCACCTTGCGCAGATCCGCGCCGTCGAGGCTCGCGGTGCGGAAGTCGGCGCGCTCCGCGTTCATGCGCTGGAGGTCGGCCTTGCTGAGGTCGGCCCCCTCGAAGTCCGCGTTCGCGAGCGCGGCGCGCTGGAGGTTCGCGCCGCGGAGGTTCGCGCCCTCGAAGCAAGCGCGCGGGAGCTTCGCGCGCTCCCACAGCGAGCCGGAGAGATCGGCGTGCTTGAACGACGCGCCCGCGAGCATCGCGCCGGGGGCCTGCGCCTTCGTGAGCCGCGCGCCGTCGAACACCACGTGCTCGCCGCTCGCGTCGCCGAGGAGCGCGTCGGGCAGCTGCGCGGCCTCGAAGCGCGCGCTCCCGAGCTTCGCGCTGCGCAGATCGGCGCCGGTGAGCTCGACGCGCCGCAGCGACGCGCCCTCGAGGTCGGCGCCGGCGAGCTTGGGCTTGTCGCCGCGCGCGCCGTCGAACGAGGCCCGCCGCGCGCGCGCGTGGCCGAGGTTGACGCCGCCGATCTTCGCGCGATCGAGCTTCGCCTCGACGATCGTGGCGCGCTCGAGATCGGCCCCCTCGAGGTCGGCCTCCTCGAGATCGGCGCCGGTGAGGTCGGCGCTCGTGAGCACGGCGCCCGTGAGCACGGCGCGCCCGAGCTTCGCGCCTGCGAGCTTCGCGCCGCGGAGGTGCGCGCGGACGAGCGACTGCCCGCTGAGATCGAGCCCGGTCAGATCGCCGCCCTCGGCGTCGATGCCGTCGAGCGACTCCTTCCTCGCGATGCGCTCGAGCACGCGGGCGCGCGCCGGATCGACGGGGCCCTCGGGCGCGAGGGGCGGCGGCGCGGCCTTGGTCGCGGCCGCCGCAGAGGCGACGGGCTCGCGCGCCGCGGCGGCGTCGGAGGCGGCCGCGGCCGATCGAGGCTTCGCGATCACCGCGTCGGGCGCGAGCGCCGCGGGCGCGCTCGGCGGAGGCCTCGGCGCGCTCGAGCCCGCCGCGCTCGGCGTCGCGACGATCGGACCGAGCATCGGCGGCGGCGCGACGAGCCCCGGGTCGTGCGGCGGCGCCCCGCGCGCCCAGGGCGACTCCGCGGCGGCCGGCGCGGCGGCCTGCTGCGCGCGCGCCTCCCGCTCGGCGAGCAGCCGCGTGATGAGCTCCGGCGGCGGGACGCGCACGCCCACGGTCATGTCGTCGTCGATCGCGGGCGGCTTCGCGACCGGCTGCTTGCTCCACGGCGCGCCCGGGATCTCGGCGCGCGGCGCCGCGTTCGCGCCCGGCTGCGCGAGCTTGAACGGCGCGCGCTCCGCCTCGAGGAGCTTGTCGCGGAGCTCGTCCATCGAGAGCGCCGTCGTGTGCGCGTCCTCGTCGAAGTCGTATGACGCGACGGCCGGCGTCTCCTCGCGCGCGGGCGCCGCGGCGGGCGGGCTCGGCGCAGCCGCGGGCGACGACGACGCCGATCGAAACGGCAACCCGTACGCCGGCGCGCTCCCAGGCGCCGACGGGACGTCACGCG
>DASYCF010000124.1:0-3312 GCA_036500365.1 Byssovorax sp. | reverse complement strand
GAACGGCAAGGCGCTCGACGGTCGCCGCGTCGTCGACGAGCACGCGCTCCTCGCGCGGCGCGCGCCGCAGATCCGCATCGGCGAGCATACGAGCTACGGCCTCGCGATCAACGTCGGCTCCGATCGCGACGTGCCGTACTTCGAGCACCTCGGCGAGGTCGCGGGCTACACGTGCGAGATCACTTACATGCCCGAGCAGGGGGTCGGCATCGTCACGTTCACGAACCTGCAAGACGTCACGCCGTTCATCGTCCTCACGCGAAACCGCTTGTTCGAGCTCCTGTTCGACGGCCGCGAGGAGGCGGCAGAGGATCTCGCGCTCGCCGTGAAGGCGGAGCGGGCAGAGCACGACAAAGAGATGACGCGGTACGAACTCGCGCCCGATCCGCCCTTCCTCCAGCGATTCCTCGGCGTGTATCGACACCCTCTGTACGGCAAGATCGCGGTGCGGGGCGTGCCGGGCGGCGCCGTGCTCGACGCGGGCGCGTGGACGAGCTCCGTCGGTCAGCTGAGGCGGTCGGACGGGGCCGAGGTGCTCGTCGCGACGTCGCCCACGCGCCTCGGCTGGCCATCGTTCGTGCGACACGAGCAAGATGGCAAGGTGACGCTCGAGCTCCACGACGGCGGGAAGACCGTGCTGTTCGAGCGCATGCCCGATTCGAACAAGGATCCTTGAGCGCACACGGAGGCGCGGTGCGGACATCGTTCATGCGCCCGCGGCCGTGCTAGCTTCCGCGTCATGGAACGCGCGCTCGAGCGGGCGTTGGCGAGGGGATACGTCGAGCCGACGCTGATCCGCGCGCTCGGGGCTATCGAGTACCTGGCGTGCAAGTCCGCCGACGGGGAGGCCCGCGTGCTCGTGTCCGCGCGCGCCGGCGCCTCGCCCGGCGACAGCGCGCCGCTGCTCGCGAGATCGCGCGCGTCCATCGCCTCCTCCGCGTGCCCGATGTCCCCGAGGTGGTCGAGGTCGACGACGAGGCGCACCCGTCCTTCGCCGCGCTCGCGTGCGATGGTGTCTTCGATCTGGAGACGGTCGTCGTCGCGGTGATCGCCGCGCGTGACGCGGCCCGCGCGGACGGCGCCCCTCACCTGACCGTCGGATACCAGGGCGCCGTCGCGCACGCGACCGATGTGCTCGTGCAGCTGACGCGCGCGCACGAGGCGCTCGATCCGACGACGGGAGCGCCGGTGTGCCTCGGCCCCGTGTCGGCCGCGAACTTCCTCGCGAGCGAGGACGGCCGCGTGTGGACGCTCGGCTGGGGGCACCCGTGGCGGGGCGAGCAGCGAGCGCACCTGCTCGCCGACGCGCCGGCTTCGTTCCTCGCGCCCGAGTGCGCGTTCGGAGTCCCCCCGTCGCCGGGGTCGGACCTCACGGCCGCGTCGCTCTACTTTCACTCGTTTCACCGGCTCCGCGAGCAGCCGCCCGCGGTCAGCGCCGCGCTCGCGGGGGCGCCGGTCGCGCCCGCGCTCGCCGAGCGCGTCGTCGCGCTGATTCTCAACGCGCACGCGCAGCGCCCGCAGGAGCGATCGTTCGCGCGGTTCCTCGCCCCGTCCTCGCGCGCGCCCCGGAGCCGTGAGCGGAGGCTCGCTCGGCTCAGCCGCTCGGCGCGAGCCACCAGCCGGAGAGCGCGATCGGCGTCGAGTCGAAGGGCGCGGCGCTCATCGTCGCGTCGCCGCTCCACGTGCCGAGCAGCACCCAGCGGGCGTCGGCGTTGAGCGCGAACACCTCGACCGTGCGCGCGTCGGCGTCGACGATCCAGAGGTGCGAGACGCCCTGCCGCGCATAGAGCTCGCGCTTCGGGCCGAGGTCCTTGGCCTTCGTCGAGTCGGACAGGACCTCGCACACCCAGTCGGGCACGACGCGGATGGGGTTCTCGTGCTCGTGTCCGGCGATGCGCTCCGTTCGCCACCCGCTGACGTCGGGCACGGCCGACTCGAGGGTCTCGAACAAGATCTCGACGTCCAGCAGGATGACCCAGCCCTCCGGCGGCGGCGCGCCGCCGTAGCCGCCGGTGTCGAGCGCGGTGCACGCACGCATGACCGCGCGTTGATGCGCCGGGCGCGCGCGGCCCATCGTGTAGAGCTGGCCGTCGATGACCTCGCCGGTCACGTCGTCCGGGAGCGCGTCGAGGCGACTCCGAAGGTCTCCGTTCGTCGTCAGCTTCTCGGCGGCGCCCATGCGTCGAGTCTGTCATCGCGGCGCGCGCGCATCCACCGGCATCGCGCTCGCAATTGCCGCCGCGCACGCGCAGTGGAAAGGCTCGCGCGTGGCCGCGCCCAAGGCGAAGAAGGGCGGTTCGCCGCCGCGAGCGGGCGGGCGAGGCGCGCCGTACGCGCACCGCGGGCCGCAGCAGCGCGGGCTCTTCACGAAGCCGTCGACGCAGAAGCCGCCGACGCTCGGCGTGCCGACCACGGTCGACGGCGAGGTCGCGCGCGTCGCGTTCGAGAACCCCGAGACCGGCTTTCGCGTGCTTCGCGTCAGCGTCGAGGGCCGGCGCGAGGAAGAGACGTGGGTCGGCGTCGTCCCGTCGGCGGCGCCGGGATCGCGCGTACGCGCCACGGGCAAATACGAGCGCGACCCGAAGCACGGCTACCAGCTCCGCGCCGAGACGCTGCTCGCGGTCGCGCCGACGACGATCGAGGGCGTCGAGAAATACCTCGGCAGCGGCATGGCGAAGGGCGTCGGCCCCGCGTGGGCGAAGCGCATCGTCGAGACGTTCGGCCTCGAGTCGCTCGAGGTGCTCGACCGCGCGCCCGATCGGCTGGCCGAGGTGCCCGGCCTCGGCGCGCGCCGCGCCGAGGCGCTCGCGAAGGCGTGGGCCGCGCACCGCGCCGTGAGCGCGATCATGATCTTCCTCCAGGCGCACGGCGCCTCGCCGGGGCTCGCCGCGCGCATCCACAAACGCTTCGGTCCGCGCGCCATCGAGATCGTGTCGCGCGCGCCGTATCGCCTCGCGCTCGACGTGTGGGGCGTCGGCTTCAAGACGGCGGACGGCATCGCGCGGTCGCTCGGCGTCGGCGAAGACGCGCCCGAGCGCGCGCAGGCCGGGGTGCTCCAGACGCTGCACGATCTGTCGAACAAGGGTCACTGCTACGCCGAGCGCGGGAGCCTCGCGCTCGCGGCCGCGTCGATGCTCGAGCGCGGCGAGGACGACACGTCGGTCGCGATCGACGCGCTCGGCGCGAGCGCGCACGTCGTCGTCGAGCCGCTCGGCGGCGGCGAGGCGGCCGTGTACCCGAAGAACCTCTACGACGCCGAGGTGCGCGTCGCGCGGCGCGTGCGCGCCCTCCTCGAGCGGCCCGCGAGCGACA
>DASYCF010000123.1:0-5255 GCA_036500365.1 Byssovorax sp. | reverse complement strand
AGTCGCTGCCGCCGGTCGCCACGTGGACGCGCAGGCCGTTGTCCTTGGCGATGAAGTCGTCCCAGAAGAAATAGACGCCCACGCTCGGCCTGAATCCGAAATCGATCAACCCCGTAGGGACGATCCCGATGTTGTCGTGAGGACCGAAGATGAAGATGTCCTTCAACGTCTCGACGACCTTGTGGTGCTCGACGAACGTCGTGAAGGCGGCGAAGGGGCAACGAATGACGTACTCGGTCACCACGTACAGCGGGAAGAAGAGGACGCGCGGCACCCAGATGAGCCCGTCACCCGCGGTGGATGGAGCCTCGGGACGCCCGTAGTCGAGCGGCGCCGCCTGGGCGGTGGCGTCGATGCGCGGAGGCGCCGGAGGCCGCACGGGCGCAGGCGAGAGAGGCGCGGCCGGCGCGTCGACGGCCTTGGCAGGCGCGGGCTTCGCGGCCGGCAGAGGCGCGGCCGTGGACTGGCCCGCTGCCGACGCGGCGACGAGGCAGGCCGCGACGCCGAGCGCGCACGAGGCTGCCTTCGACATGACGACGCGGACGCCCATCGCGGCATCCTTCGCATGCTCGCTGCTCGTCGCCAAACCCTATCCGCCAGCGGGCGCGGCGAAGGGCCGAAATGGTTTGGTCCAGACCTTTCGACCGAGCTATGAGAGCAGCGCTCTGGGTCTCTATGACGCTTGCTTGGGCCTCCCGCGGGGGCGCGCGATGACGTCGGCGCGAGGTCGCGCGCTCGGCGTCGTCGTCGGCGTGGCGGCGTCCGCGCTCGCCGCGCCGGCCCGGGCAGACGCGCCGCCGTCGACCGCGATCGCCGGTGCGGCGTCCGCGCCGCCGCCGGGTCCGCGCACCGCGCCGCTCCCGCCGACCTGGGACCCGGCGTGGCGCCGCTCGTCGACGGCCGACTACGTCGTGACGAGCATCTCGCTGGCCGGCGCACTCGGCTCGCTCGCCATCCCGAAGTCGACGACGCGCTGGACGAGCGTCGACGGGCTCGATCAGTCGGTGCACGACGCGCTCGAGATCAAGAGCCTCTCGTGGCGCGAGAACGCGCGCGACTTCAGCGACGCGCTCTTGACGCTGAGCTTCAACCAGCTCGCCGTCGACTCGCTCGTCGTCGCGTGGTGGGGCTACGACGATCGCGACCTCGCCTGGCAGCTCGCGTCGATCGACGCGGAGGCGATGGCGCTCGACGCGTTCGTCCAAGGGCTGACGAGCGGCCTCACGAGCCGCGAGCGCCCGTACTCGAAGGACGAGTGCGGCGACCCGAGGTTCTCGCAGACCGCCGACTGCGTGGGCTCGAACCGATATCGGAGCTTCTTCAGCGGCCACACGTCGACCACGTTCACCGCCGCCGGGCTCACGTGCGAGCACCACGCGCACCTGCCGCTCTACGGAGGCGGCGCGGGCGACGCGCTCGCGTGCGTGGGCGCGCTCGCG
Organism: Byssovorax sp.; assembly: GCA_036500365.1. GTDB lineage: Bacteria > Myxococcota_A > Polyangia > Polyangiales > Polyangiaceae > DASYCF01. Next base: position 3,816 of record DASYCF010000123.1, on the reverse strand, counting down.
GCGGCCGGCGCCACCGGCTACCTGCGCATGGCCGCCGACATGCACTACTTCACCGACGTGATGACGGGCGCGGCGGTCGGCTCGCTCATCGGCTTCGGCGCGCCGTGGCTCTTCCACTATCGCCGGCGCGGGCTGCCCCTGGCCGGCGCGCTCCCCGGCGGCGGCTTCTACGCGCTCGTCCCCGCGCAAGGCGGCGTGGGCGTCATGGGTGCGTTTTGAGGCGCGCCGCCGCCGCGTCCGTGCTCGCGGCGTCGCTCGCGTTCGCCACGCGCGCGCGCGCTCAGCTGCCGACGACGAGCGCGCGCACGCTCGGCGAGCAGACGCCCTCCGGCGCCGCGCTCGGGATCTCGCAGAAGCTCCCGTTCTGGGGCGCGGGCGCGACGCGCTTCTTCGTCGCGACCACGTTCGAGCTCGGCGTCCTCAACACGCGCGAGACGGTCGCGATCGGCTACGGCAAGCCGCACTGGCAGTGGATCGGCGTCGACGGCTACACCAGCGTCGCGACGCAGGGCGGGACCAACTACGCCGGCGTGCACGTCGCGACGCCGTACGTCGAGCTCCGCGCGGGCGCGCGCTACGCCTTCGACATCGGGCAGTACTTCCTCGTGCCGCGCGATCAGTTCACGCGCTACGACGTGGCCGACGAGGGGCAGCCCGTGCAGCGCTACCTCGCGTACGAGTCCGAGCTCTCGATCGGCGTGCCCCTGCCGAGCAGCGCGCTCTTCGGCATCGCGACCGTCACGCACTTCGACGGCGCGCCGCAGGGCTACTGGATCTTCGACGACGTGCTGCACACGGTGTTCGCGCCGCCCTGGGGAATCCGCGGGCGCGTCGGCTACTACCTCCGCACCGGCATCGACGAGAACCTCAAGCTCGGCGCCGCGGTCGAGCTCATCGACAGCCCAGACCGCAACTCGGTCACCTTCCGCGCCGGCCCCGTCGCCGCGCTCACGCTGACGCACCACACGGATCTCACCGCGTCGTTCATGGCCGTCATCGCCGCGCGCGACGAGCTCGGCCTCCTCGGCGGCGAGTTCACGACGATCGGCATCCGCTACCGCTGGGCCTCCGGCGACCGCTGGCCCGAGTTCCCGTAGGTCAACGGCGGGCGGAGATGACGAGCGCCGTCGCGAGCACGGCCATGACGACGCCCTGGAAGAACGCGCGGGTCGCGAGGCGGCGGGCGCGGCGTTGGTCGGCGGGCAGCGTGATGTCTTGTACGCGGCAGCCGACCTGGCGCGCGTTGGCCCACGCGAGGCGCGGACATACCGCGTAGAGCCCGTTCCAGAGGTCGTACGAGCCGAAGAAGAACGGCACGAAGAGGAGCGCGAGCACCGCGCGCGGGGCGCTCGCCTCGAGGCCGATCGCGGCGCCCACCGTCGCGAGGCCGAACGCGAGGACGCCGCGCCGCAGCCGCGCGTCCTGCGCCCGCGGCCCGAGGTTGCCTCCGACGAACGCGCGCTCTGCCTGGCTGGTCGCACCGCTCATACGACGATCATGGCTCGCGTCGGGGCGCTTGTCGCGGTCGATTCGGAGCTATCCAGGCGCGACGCCGCGGCATTTTGGTTGATTTCAAGGGCTTCTCGGGCTCCCGTTTCCGGTCCACGCTCTCGGCCGACGGACCCCCTCGTCGACCGTCGCTCGCATGCCGTCCCTCACGAACCTGCTCACACGCTTCGTCGACGTCCGCCCCGGCGAGGGTCGCGCGCTCGCGGGCGCGTTCTTCGTGTGCTTCGGCATCGTCGGCGGCCACACGATCCTCGAGACCGCGCGCGACGCGATGTTCCTCAGCAAGCTGCCGCCCACGCAGCTCACCTTCGTCTACGCGGGCGTCGCGCTCGGCACGATCGCGCTCTCGAACTGGAACGCGCGCTTCGTCCAGCGCTTCGGCCAGCGGAACGCGCTCATCGTCACGCTCGTCCTCGGCGCGTTCGTCACGACGATCCTGCATTTTCGAGAGATGACGCCGGCCGTCCTCTACGGCTTCTACGGCTTCAGCGCGCTCATCGGCGCGGTCCTCGGCGCGCAGTTCTGGATGTTCGCGGCGCAGCTCTTCACCGTCACGCAGGGCCGCAGGCTCTTCGCGGCGATCGCGAGCGGCGGCGTCGTCGGCGCGGTGGCCGGCGCGTCCGTCGCCGCCGCGCTGCTCCCGTTCGTGCACACGCGCGCGCTGCTCCTCGCGAGCGCGTCGGTCTTCCTCACGACGGCGATGCTCACGACCACGCTGCCGCGAGGCGACGCGAGCGCCACGACGACGGGCTCGATGACCGACGACGCGGCGCTCTCGGGCGGCTCCGTCGCGCCGCCCGCGGGCGTCGATCGCGACGCGCCCGACGACGACCCCGGCCTCTTCACGCTGCTCCGGCGCGTCCCGTACCTGCGCCGGCTCGCCGTGTTCACCGGCCTCGGCACCGCGTCGGTGCTCGTCGTCGACTTCCTCTTCAAGTCGACCGCGCACGACGTCATCCCGAAGGAGCACCTCGCCACGTTCTTCGCGCGAACGTACGCCGTGCTGAACGTCGTGTCGCTGCTCGTGCAGGTGCTCGTCGCCGCGCGCGTGCTGCGGCGGCTCGGCGTCGTCGCCGCGCTGGTCGTGCTGCCGCTGCTCCTCGCCGGCGGCACGCTCGGGATGTTCTTCTTCGGCGGGCTCCTGTCGCTCTCTCTCTTCACGAAGGGCGCCGACGGGGGCCTCCGTTACTCGATCCAGCGCGTCGCGACCGAGCTCCTCTGGATGCCGCTCAAGCGCGGCGTGCAGGTGCGCGCGAAGGCGCTCATCGACACCGCCTTCGGCAAGGTCGTGCAGGCGGTCGTCGCCGCGGGCCTGTACGCGCTCGTCGTCCTCCAGCCGCGCGGGCTCCCGCGGCTGCTCGCGCTCGTCGCGTTCGCGCTGTCGGCGCTCTGGATCGCGTCGGTGCTCATGCTGCGCTCGTCGTACGTCGACCTCTTCCGCCAGGCGCTGTCGCGCGGCGCGATCGACGTGCCCGTCTTCGCGCAGGAGCTCGACGTCGCGTCCGTCGAGGCGGTGCTCGAGGCGCTGTCGAGCCGGCAGCCGGAGCGCGTCATCGCTGCGATGGAGGTGCTCCACGAGCAGCGGCGCGATCGCCTCGTGCCGGCGCTGATCCTCTACCACGAGTCGGAGGTCGTGCTCGTGCGCGCGCTCGCGACGATCGCCGCGCCGTCGCGCCACGACTGGCCGCCCCTGGCCGAGCGCCTCCTCGACCACGCGAGCCCGGTGGTGCGCGTCGCGGCGCTGCGCGCGCTCGTCTCTGCCGGCTACAAGGACGCCGTGCGCCGCGCGGCGGACGATCCGAGCGCGGTCGTGCGCGCGCACGCGGCCCTCCTCGGCGCCGACTCGGACGACGACCTCGCCGCCGCCGTGCGCGCGCTGCTCGGCGCCCACGGCGAGCGCGGCGACGAGGCCACGAGCGCGCTCTTCGACGCCATCGCCGAGCGGCCCGATCCCAGGTTCGCGGACGTCATGCTCGAGCTCTCGCAGGGCGCGTCGAACGAGGTCGCCGCGCACGCCGCGCGCGCGATGAGCCGCATCGCGGACCCGCGCTTCGTGCCCTGGCTCGTCGGTCGCTTGAAGGTGCGCGAGGGCCGCGACGACGTGCGCCAGGCGCTCGTCAAGCAAGACGAGGTCGCGTTCGACGCGCTCGTCGCCGCGTTCGAGGATCCGAGGACGCACGACAAGCTCCGCGTGCACATCCCGCGCACGATGTCGCGCTTCGGGACGCAGCGCGCGGCGGACGTGCTCCTCGACGTCGTGCTCGGCGACGACCGCGGGCTCGTCCGCTACAAGGCGCTCCGCGGCCT
>DASYCF010000122.1:0-3564 GCA_036500365.1 Byssovorax sp. | reverse complement strand
ACGTCGCCGAACGCCGTCGCGTCGGCCAGCGCGTCGCCGGCGCCGCGCACCGCCTCGCAGAAGCCCTCCATCGCGACCGTCTCGCGAAAGCCTGCGAGCGACTGGAGGCGCGCCGTCGAGTTCATCCCGGCGGAGAAGCCCGTGTAGTCCTGGTTCGGCCCCATCAGCCCGACCGACATCGGGCAGAGGTTCAAGCCGATGGCGACGCCGAGCCCGGGGACGACGCCGGACCTCGCGATGCGATCGTACGGCGGCTCGTCGCCGAGCGCGTTCGTGAACGCCGCGATGTCGCGCGCCGCGCCGAGCGCCGCGAGCGCGCGCGAAGGCGGCGAGTCGCGGAACAGCGGCGGACCGAACAGACCGATGACGCAGTCGCCGACCATCTTGTCGAACACGCCCCCGTGCTCCCAGAGGAGCGCGACCGCGCGCGCGCTCCACCGGTCGACGAACGCGGCGATGGCCGGCGGCTCGACGAGGATCTGCTCCGAGATCTTCGTGAAGCTGTTGATGTCGGCGTAGAGGACCGCGACCGTCTCCTCGCGCGGCGTGAGGTAGCGATCGAGGTACGCGGGGTCCTTCAGCAGCTCCGTGATCACGTCGGGCGCGAAGAACTGCGCGAGGTGGCGCCGCTCGCGGTTGAAGTCGACGAGGCGCTGGCTCATCGCCTCGCAGAGGATCTCGACGACGTCGAGCGCGAACGTCGAGAACCCCTGCGGCTCGGCGGCGCAGAGCACCTTGCCGAGCACCTCGGCGCTGCCCATCCCGCTCGAGAGGAGGGTCACGATCGCGTGCGGCAGCTCGGTGACGCGCCGGAGCTCGTCCGACCGCGGCGCGAGGAGCGCGTGGCCCTGCTCGGCGACGGCTCGATCGAGCGCGGGCGACGCCGGGCCCTCGGTCGACGCGGTGAGCTCGCCGTGCCGGTACGCGCGGTAGCGCACGCGCCCTCGCTCGATGTCGTCGCTGTAGACGAGCACGAAGTCCGGCAGGCGGATCTCGCGGTGCATCGTGCGGACGGCTTGATCCACGCCGCGGTTGAACACGGGGTCGGTCAAGAGCTCCTCGACCTCGACGATGAGCCGCTGCTTGTGCGCGGCCGTGTGCACGGTGGCGAGCACGACGTCGAGCTCGGCGCACGCCGCCTCGACGAGGAGGTCGAGCGTCGCGGCGTCGGCCGCGCGATCGCCGTCGAAGAGGACCGCGATGCGGCCCACGTCGTGCCCCGCGAGCACGAGTCGGCGGAGGAGGGCCGTCCCCGCCCCGACGCGCACGACGCCGGGCCCCGCGTGCAGGTCCGCGCCGCCGAGCGGGTGCCACTGCCCCCACGTGAACGTCTGCTCGACGAGGTGCTCGTTGCGCGTCGCGAGCACGGCCCCGCGCGCGCCGAGCCAGCCCTCGAGCGCGGGCAGGAACCGCTCCATCAACGCCGCGAGCGAGAGCCGCTCGCCGACGCACACCTCGATGAGGGCGTCGGCCTCCTGCGTCAGGCGACGGAGCGCGGCGAGGGTCTCGTACGAGAGCGCGGTCGAAGCAGCGGCCATGCCCGACGCTACCGGATCCGGCGTTGGACCGCCCACCCTCGAGCAGCGCGCCAGCCGGCCGGCGTGGCGGCGGGGCAGCGCGTTGGCTACGCTCGCGCCGCGATGGGCCTCCTCCTCACGACCAAGGGCATCCTCGACACGGGGCGCATCAGCGTCGGCACGCTCGTCGACGGCGCGCTCGGGCGGCTCGATCTCGAGAGGTCCGACGCGCGCCTCCGCTGGTGGTCGGAGAAGCTCCTCCGCGACGCCGAGGTCGAGCTCGTCGTGCGCGGGCGCGAGAACGATCCGATCGGCGAGCCGCTCGTCGTCGTCTCGAACCACCAGTCGCTCTACGACATCCCGACCTTGTTCTGCGCCGTCTCGGGCCGCCTCCGCATGGTGGCGAAGAGCGAGCTCTTCATGGTGCCGATCTGGGGTCGCGCGATGCTCGCCTCGGGCTTCGTGCGCATCGATCGCAGCGACAAGGACAAGGCCATCGCGAGCCTGCGCGAGGTCGGCGGCGCGCTCCTCAAGACGGGCACGCGCGTGTGGGTCGCGCCCGAGGGCACGCGCAGCAAGACGGGCGAGCTCGGCCCGTTCAAGGGCGGCGCGTTCCGCATGGCGCTCGACCTCGACGTCCGGATCCTGCCCGTCGCGATCGACGGCACGCGCCGGATCCTCCCCGCGAAGGGCGCGAGCGTGACGCCGGGTCAGCGCGTCACGGTCACGCTGCTGCCCGCGATCGACCCGAGGCAGTTCGGCGAGGCGCGGCGGAGCGAGCTCATGGACGAGGTGCGCCGCGGCATCGCCGGCGCGCTCGCGTCGTGAAGCAGAAGCGCAAGCCGCGCCGCGGCGTCACGTGCCCCGTGTGCGACCTCGAGCTCGAGGCGCGCGTCGTCGCCGCGTGCCCCGGCTGCGGTCTCCGCTGGCGCAGGCCATCGCCGCGGGCCGAGCCCGTCGCCCGCGCCGCCGATCCGCCGCGCGCGATCGCCCTCCGCGCGCGGCCGTGGGACCTGCTCGTGTGGGGCTGCGGCTTCGTCCTCGCGACCGGGATCACGCTCGCCTTCGGCGACGCCGCGATCGAGGGCGAGCTCGGCGGCGCCGGGCACGGCGCGCTCGTCGGCGGGCTGTTGGTCGTGGTCGGCGGCCTGTTCGTGCTCTCGGGCTGGCTGCTCACGGCGTCGGCCGTCGTCGGCCTCCTCACGAAGATCGCCGCACCGCAGCGCCTCGCGCTCGACGGCGACGTCGTGACCGTGCGCTCGGGCGGCCTCCGCGCGCGCGGCCGGGCCGAGCGCCGCTTCGCCGTGCGCGACCTCGTCGACGTGATCGTCGAGCCCGAGCGCGGCATCACGTTCACCCTCTGGGTCGTGCACAAGAAGGGCCCCGCCTTCCAGATCGACCTCGGCATGCTCCACGAGGGCGCGCACCGCGTCGGCGAGCTCGTCCGCGCGTGGCTGCCCGACGACGCGGTCGCGCCCGACTACCGCGGCGCCGGCGAGCGGCGCTGACCTTCACGCGCGAGCGAACGCGAGCACGCTCGGCCACACCGACTCGAGCGCGCGCGCCGCGTCGAGCGACGCCGTGTCGACGCGCGCGTCGGGCTCACCCGCCTCGTAGGGCTCGGTCACGCCGGGGAAGCAGCCGTAGTCGCCGGCGGCGCCGGTCGATTTCGCCGCGCGCGCGCGCGCCCAGTGGCCCTTCGCGTCGCGCGTGGCGCACACGTCCGGCGGGCAGTCGACGAACACCTCGAAGAGGCGGAGCCGCGCGCGCGCCGACGCGCGCATCGACCGCAGGTGTGAGATCGTCGCGACGACGGCGACGACGCCGCGCCCGCTCTCGATGGCCGCCTCGTCGACGATGCGGTCGAGGACGGCGCGGCGCGACGCGGGGTCGTGGCCGTAGCGCTGGGGCCAGCGCGCGCGGAGCTCCTCGGCGTCGAGCAGCGCGGCGGCGACGCCCGCCTCGCCGAGCCGTCGCGCGAGCCCGCGCGCGAGGGTCGTCTTGCCCGCGCCCGAGAGCCCCGTGAGCCACACGACGCCGGCCATGC
>DASYCF010000121.1:0-8277 GCA_036500365.1 Byssovorax sp. | reverse complement strand
CCGCGAGCCCGTCGAGCGCGCCGTACAGCTCGCCGAGGCCGCGGTACGGGCCGAGGCCGCGCGGCGCGAGCGTCCGCGCGATGGGGGGGCGCTTGTGCGAGAGCGCCGCGGCCGCCAGCGCGCTCCGCGCGTCGAGCTCCGGCGTCGGCATCGAGAGGTGTGTAGCAAACCGCGCGCGCCGGCGCCGCGCTATCGTCGCACGCCGTGGACGTCGACGAGAACGGTTGGGCGCTCGGCGTCGTCGCGCCGCTCGACGCGCCCGCGTTCACGGTGCTCTCGCCCGAGCCCGACGCGCGCGTCGACGCGGAGCGATGGGCGCATCAGGCGCGGCGCTTCTTCTCGCTCGAGCTCGACGTCGTCACGCCCAAGCGCTACCCGACGGGCGCGTTCCCGCTCGCGGATCGGCTCGAGGTCGACGTCGCGCGTGGCCTCTCGCGAGGGCGCGTCGTCGTCGTGACGTTGCCCGAGGCGCGCGTCCCATCGGCCAAGCGCGGCGGCGTGCGCGCGGCGATCGCGATGCGGCGCGGCGGCATGGACGCCGTCGCGGAGCGCGCGCGCCGCGTGTGGCAGATCGCGCCCGCGACGGGCGACGCGCGTGCTGCGATCGCCGTCGCCGCCGTGCTCGCGTCGGAGCTCCTCGGGCCCGTCGTCGAAGGCGCGGGCCTCGACGTCTTCGGCGTGAAGGGCGCGCGCGAGCGCCTCGCGAAGGCAGGTTGGGGGTAGCGCTACTTGGCGTAGTCGATGCGCAGCACGCCGTTCGCCGCGGGCGGCAAGAACACGCGGCCCTGCGGGTTCCGCGGGTCCGAGCCCGAGCGCACGACGACCTCCCAGCGGCCGTCGGCGAGGTGCACGACGACGATCGAGCACACGTTCGACCCGTTCGCCTGCGACCAGGCCTTGAGCTCCTGATCGACGAGCTGGAGCTGCTCGACGGTGCAGCCCTCGAGCGGGAAGTGCCGCTTCGAGAGCGACGTGAGCGCGATGTCGACCGCCGCGCGCGGCTTCTCCGCATCGTTCGAAGCGACGGCGCTGGTCGCGGTCGACGGCGCGGTGGCGACGACGACGTCGCCGCCGCACGCCGCGAGCGAGAGGGAGACGAACGCGGCGCGCGCGAGGTGCATGCGTCGATTCGTAGCCGGCGCGCGCGCGTCGCCGCAAGCGCGAGACGCGTGCTCAAGAATGGGCTAAACGTGTGTTCAGTGTCAACGCTGCCTTTTCCGGACGAAGCGGTGCGCGATCTCCTGGGCATCGTGCGCGCGATGTACGCGGCGGCGAAGGCGCAGGGCCGCGAGCAAGGGGAGCTCCGCCGCATCGCGCGCGTCGGCGGGGAGCTGTCGCGCGCGCTCGGCCTCGCCGCGTCGAGCGGGCCGGGGACGCTCGGTCAAGCGGCCGCGTGGCGCCGCGCCGAGGCAGCCGCCGAGCGCGTGGGCGAGCTCGTCGACGCGATCACGCCCGCCGAGCCGCTCGTGACCGCTGCGCGCCAGCGCGTCTCGGGCGCGCGCGTGGCGCTCCGCACGAAGGCGCCCGAGCGCTGAACGCTTGTCGCATGCGCGCGCGCCCGTCGAAACTTCCCCGCTCACGCGCGAATTCAGGCAACTTCAAGCTTGGATCTCCGATGAAAGGGGAGGGCCGCGCCCCGTGTCGCGCGCGCCGGAGGAACACTTGGCCGACGCGGATCCCCTCAGCGAGACGATGCTCATCGGGACGCCGTACCGGCCCGTCGCGTGGCTAGGTCGCGGCGGCATGGGCGAGGTCGTCGAGGCGGAGCACATCGCGCTAGGCAAGCCCGTCGTCGTCAAGCTGTTGCACAAGGACCTCGCGCGGCAGCCGCAGCAGGTCGAGCGCATGCGCGTCGAGGCGCAGTCGCTCGCGCGCCTCGCGCACCCGAACCTCGTGATGGTGACCGACTTCGGCCTCACACCCGAGGGTCGGCCCTACCTGGTCATGGAGCGCCTCCAGGGCCACACGCTGAAGGACGAGCTCGCCGCGCGCGGCGCGATCCCCGTCGCCGAGGCGGTGGATCTCACGCGGCAGATCCTCGCGGGGCTCTCGGCGGCGCACGGCCTCGGCCTCGTCCATCGCGACGTGAAGCTCGAGAACCTCTTCATCTGCGACGCGGACGCGAACGGCAAGCGGCTCGTGAAGGTGCTCGACTTCGGCATCGCGAAGGTCGTGCCCGGCGCGGCGGAGCAGACGCCCGCGCCGTCGAAGTTCCCGACGGCCGAGGGCGTGCTCCTCGGCACGCCGCGCTTCCTCTCGCCCGAGCAGGCGATGGGCAAGCCGGTCGACGCGCGCACCGACGTGTACTCGACCGGCATGGTCCTCTACACGCTGCTGTGCGGGCGCGGGCCGTTCCAGGACATCACGTCGCTCACCGAGCTCCTGCGCGCGCACGCGTACGTCGAGCCCGACCCGCCGTCGAAGCACGCGAAGCAGGCCATCCCGGCCGAGATCGAGCGCGTCGTGGCCAAGGCGCTCGCGAAGAAGCCCGAGGACAGGTTCCAGGACGCGAGCTCGTTCGCCGCCGAGCTCGGGCGCGCGCTCGAGGTCGCGGGCAAGGTGAAGCGCTGGCAGGCGACCGAGCCGCTCAGCGAGTCGGACAACGCGAAGGCGATCGCGGCGGGCGTGCGCGCGGCGCAGCAGCGCGCGGCGCTCCAGGCGCAGTCCGCTGCACCTCAGCCTCCGCCGCCGCCGAAGACGGCGTCTCGCGCCGGGCCGACGACCCCGATGCGCTCGCCGACGCCGCTCCCGGGGAGCGCGCCCGCCGTGTCGTCGCAAGGCCACGTCACGCCGTCCCAGGTGCGCGTGCACGTCGACGCCGATCCCGCGCAGGCGGGGCAACCGACGCAGGCGATGACCGTCAACGACGCGCGCGGCGCGCCCGTCGTCGCGCAGCGGAAGCCGCTCGCGCGCACGGCGCCGCTCGGCGACGAGCGCCTCTCATCGGCCGTGCTCCCGTTCCGCGCCACCGCGAAGCCGGCGCGCAAGAGCGCCGCGGGGATCGTGATCCTGATCGTCGCCGTGCTCGGCGCGCTCGCGCTCGCGGCGTTCGTCGCGCACCGGCTGCGGCTCTTCTGAACGAGTCGCGCCGGAGCATCGCCTCGGTCAGCCGCCCTCTTTCTTCTCGGCCGGCAGCGGCAGCGCGGGCGGCGGCGTCGCGCGGACCGGCTTCGGCTTCGCGTCGACGTTCTTCACGACGTCGCCCTCGGGCACGAACGGCTTCGGCTTCGCGAACACGACGGGCTTGCTCGCGAGCTCCTTCTCGCGCTGGCGCTCCTCGATCGTCTTCACGATGAGCGAGTAGCCGCCGGCGGTCGGGTCCTTGCCCTGGAAGAGGCGGCCGTTCACCTCGGCCACGTGGAACTCGGTGCGCCGGTTCTCCTGGCGGCCGGCCGCCGTCGTGTTCGGCGCGACGGGCCGCGTGAGGCCGAAGCCCACGGCGAGCAGGCGCGTGTGATCGACGCCGTGGTCGACGAGCCAGTCACACACGGCGAGGGCGCGGCGCGCGCTGAGCTCCTGGTTGTACTCGGCGCTCGCCTGGTTGTCGGTGTGACCCTCGACGCGCACGAGCGAGACCTCCGGGTGCTCGACGAGGAAGCGCTGCAGCGTCTGCAGCACCTTCAAGCTCGAGCCGGGGCGAATCGTCGCCTTGTCGGTGTCGAAGACGATCTTGCCCTCGATGAAGATCCGCGACTGCCCCTCGCGCGCGGACCACGGCGCCTCGGGGTACCAGCGCGGCAGCGCCGCCTGCTCGTCGGGGCGGGGCACCGGGTTCGGCGGCAGGCGGTTGTCGTTGCAAGCCGCGAGCACCGGCGCGGCGCCAGCGAGCGCGAAGGCGACGACGAGCCTGACCTTCAGCGTGGGGTCCATCGCCGCCTATGGTTCCGCACCCGACCACAGGTCCGCAAGTTCCGCGTGCCTCGGGGCGTGATACGGTGCGCGAATGTCGGGGGACGGGGCCGATGACATCCTCGCCGCCACCCCGCCGAGCGTGGTGCGCGGCGCGGGCGGCGTCGCGCTCGCCGCCGGGGCGGACGCGCTCCTCGTCGCCGTGCAGACGGCCACCGGGTTCGGCTTCAGCGGGACGACCGCGGTGTTCCTGGCCGTGCTCGCGCTCGTCGGCGTGGCGACGGCGGCGAGCGGCCTCGCGCTGATGCGCGGCCGCGGCTGGTCCGCGCTCGGCGCCCTCGTCTCGTCGATCGCGCTCCTGCTCGCGAGCGCCGCGTGGTTCCTGTTCAGCCTCGCGAACGGCCTGTTCTCGTTCTTCGGCCTCTTCGCCCCGATGTTCGCCCTCTGCGCCGTCGTGCTCGCCGCCGTGAGCATCGGCCCCGTCAAGCGCGTCGCCGCCGCCCGCGACCGCCTGAAGGCCCAGGGCCTCGACCTCGGCACGTGATCTTCGATGGGGCCGCGAGCGGCCCCAAACCGCGACCTCGCTGCGCTCGGTCACCGTGACAATCGCCTCCGATCGAGGGCGTCTCCCGCGCGTCGCGGAGCGCGATCACGGCCCGCGAGGCCACCGGAGAGCGACATCGTCTTGCGACGGGGGAGTCGAGGCGCCCGCCTCGACCAAAACGAAGGCGGCGGCGCCGCCCTCGTTTCGGCGCCGCCGCGCTCGCCCGCGCGAGCGCCCCCTGCGCCGCGCTTCTCATCTTGTCGTCCGGAGGAGCGTCGGCCGAGCTCTGGCTCGCGTCGCAACGGGCGTGCCGCGCTGTCGGCGGCCCGCGGCGCCCATCGGCGTGCGGTCCGGCGAGGAGCGGAGGTCCTCGCGGTGATGACCGGCGGTCCTCGCGCGCGGCGATCGTCTAGACTCGCGCCGTGGGGGGCGACGCCGCGCGACCGCGCGCACGAGAGGACGACGGCCGCACGACGAGCCTCGTCAAGGATCGCGGCGCGAGCCACGCGACGGTGCAGGGGTTTTGGCTCCGCGTGCTGACGGGCCCGCAGGCGTCGACCACGCTCCACGCCGCGGCCGAGCGCGTCGTCGTGGGAACACACGCGTCGGCCGATCTCGTGCTCGAGGACGAGACCGTCTCGCGCTTCCACTGCGAGCTCGAGGTCGACGGCGGCCGCGTGCGCGTGCGCGACCTCGAGAGCCGCAACGGGACCCTCGTGTCCGGGGTCAGCGTCGAGCGCGCGTGGCTGCACGCGGGCGCGACGCTCTCGCTCGGCAACACGGACCTCCGCTTCGAGCTCGTGCAGGAGCCGACGCGCATCGCCCTCTCGGAGCGCGAGCGCTTCGGGTCGATGGTCGGCCGCTCGACGGCGATGCGCCGCGTCTTCGCGCTGCTCGAGCGCGCCGCGCCGAACGAGGCGACCGTCCTGCTCGAGGGCGAGACCGGCACGGGCAAGGAGGTCGCCGCCGAGTCGATCCACCTCGAGAGCCCGCGCCGCGACGGGCCGTTCGTCATCGTCGACTGCAGCGCCGTCCCCGCCGACCTCCTCGAGGCGGAGCTCTTCGGGCACGAGAAGGGCGCGTTCACCGGCGCGTCCGGCGCGCGCGAGGGCGCGTTCGAGGCGGCGAATGGCGGCACGATCTTCCTCGACGAGATCGGCGAGCTCTCGCTCGACCTGCAGCCGAAGCTCCTGCGCGCGCTCGAGCGGCGCCACGTGAAGCGCGTCGGCGCGAACCGCTACACCGACGTCGACGTGCGCGTCGTCGCCGCGACGAACCGCGATCTCCGCGCCGAGGTGAACCAGCACCGCTTTCGCTCGGACCTCTACTACCGACTCGCCGTCATCGAGGTGCGCCTGCCGCCGCTCCGCGAGCGCGCCGAGGACCTGCCCTTGCTCCTCGATCACGTGCTCGAGCGCCTCGGCTTCTCGGACGGCGAGCAGGCCGCGGCGCTGCGCTCGGCGGACTCGATCGCGGCGCTCGCCCGGCACGCGTGGCCGGGCAACGTGCGCGAGCTGCGCAACTACGTCGAGCGGTGCGTCGCGCTCGGCGAGCGGTCGCCGCTCGGCGCGTCGCCGGACGACGCGAAGGCCGCGCTCCCCGACGTGGATCAGCCGCTCCGCGTCGCGCGGGCGCGGTGGACGAGCGCGCTCGAGCGGCGCTACGTCGAGGCGGTCCTCCAGCGCGCGGGCGGCAACGTCACGGCGGCGGCGCGCGCGGCGGGCGTCGACCGCATGTACCTCTACCGCCTCCTGCACCGCTATGGCCTCCGCTGACCTCCGCGGCGCGCGGCTTGCACGAGCGAGGGCGATGCCGTCGCGCGCCCTCGCTTCGCTCCTCGCGCTCTCGGCGCTGGTGAGCGGCTGCGAGTGGATCGGCGGCATCGACGACAAGGGGCGCACCGACCTGGCCACGAGCGGCGGCGGCGGCGGCGCAGGCGCGGCGAGCTCGTCCACGCCGGCGTCGACAGCGAGCGCGTCGAGCAGCGCGGCCGCGTCGTCGGCGACATTCGGCGCGGCGACCGGTGGCGGGGGCGCAGCGGCGGGCGGCGGAGGCACGTCGGCGTCGACGGGCGGGGGCGCGTCGGCGGACGGAGGAGCGGGCGGCGCGGGCGGCGGCGGCGTCACCAGTCCGTGCCTCGCGGTATGCGCGGTCGAGGCGCGCCAAGTCTGCGCCGACACCACCTCGGACCCTGCGCACTGCGGCTCGTGCGACGTCGCGTGCGGCGCGGGCGTCGAGTGCAACGGCGGCGTCTGCGGTCGCTCGCTCTACCGCGGCGCCAACTCCGAGCTCGCCTGCGCCTCGAAGCCCGACGGCACTCTCTCGTGCTGGGGCGATGACGCGTGGATGCAGGCCGGCACCGGCACCTCCGAGCCGGCCGGCGTGCTCTCGCCCGCGATCGTCGCCGACGTCGGCTGGCCCGTGCGCTACGCGGCCACGACCGGCGGCACGACCTGCGCGCTCACCGTCACCGGAACGCTCTCGTGCTTCGGCTCGAACCACGACGGCGAGATCGGCGAGGGCGACGAAGGCGGCCTCGACGCGTGCAGCGACGACGCCGGGTGCGTCGGCACGCCCTTCATCACGTTCCCGTCCGGGATCCTCGAGGTCGCGGCCGGCGGCCGGTGGGACGGCGGCTACCACTTCGTCGCGCGCGATCTCGACGGCGACGTCTACGAATGGGCCGAGGTCACGTCGTGCAACGGCGATCTGACGTTCGATTCGCCGCGCCTCGTGACGGGCATCGACCGCGTGATCCAGCTCGCCGCCGGCAAGGGCTACAGCTGCGCGCTCCGCGCCGACGGCAGCGTGTGGTGCTGGGGCGACGACTGCTACGGCACGCTCGGGCAAGGCGACGCGGATTCGCGCTCGGGCTTTGCCGTCGTGCCCCTCCCGCCCGCGCGCGCGATCTCCGGCGGGACGTTCCACGCGTGCGCGGTCACGAGCGACGGCGAGGTCTACTGCTGGGGCGACAACCGCAGCGGCCAGCTCGGCGTCGGCTTCACCGCGACCGAGATCGTGCCGACTCCGACGCTCGTCATCGGCACGCCCGGCCTCGACGACGTGACGCAGGTCGCCGCCGGCACCGACTCGACGTGCGCCCTCACCGCGGTAGGCGCCGTCTTCTGCTGGGGCAGGTCGAGCTGGGGACTCATGGGCAACGGCGCGGCGGTCGGCACCGACTGCCCCGACGGCAGCGGCCCGTATTGCCAGACGACCCCGACGCAGGCGAGCGTGGCCGGCGTCGCCGAGATCACGATCGGAAACTCCGCCGCCTACGCGCGCCTCGGCGACGGGACGATTTGGGCGTGGGGCGGCAACACGCTGGGCCAGCTCGGCGACGGCGCGGCCGACGCGTTCGAGCTGTCGCCGCAGCAGACGCTGAACTTCCCGTGACGCGCGCGCGCTCGTAGCTAGAACGCAGCGCCGAGGGTCACGCCGAGGGCGGGGCCGCGCGCGCCGAGCGCGAAGGGCGCGAGGGCGACGGCGGGCTTGGGCTCGTGGCGCGCCGTGAGCAGGACGATCACCCCGGCGGCGCTCGTCGCGGCGCCGAGCGGGAGCGCGACGTCGGCGACGAGGGCGGCCGACTGCGCCGACCCGTTCGCCGAGAGGGCGTCGCTGTCGTTGCAGGCCCTCGTCGGACACGTGGCGTCCGCGGACGACTGCTCCGTGAGCGCGCGGACGCCGAACACGGCGCCCACGGCGATCGCCACAGCGCCGGCGCCGACGAGCGACCAACCGACGAACGTCCGCGCCGACGTGCCGCGCTCGGGCGGGCGCGCGTCGCTCGCGGCGGGCGCGTCGACCAGCGCGGGCACGGCGACCTCGACGACGGCGCCGTCGCCGGCGACCGTGAACTCGCGCGCCCACGCTCGCTTGCCGGG
>DASYCF010000120.1:0-2178 GCA_036500365.1 Byssovorax sp. | reverse complement strand
CGACGCGGTGGTCGCTCGGCGCGGCGTCGACGGCGCGTGAGCTGTTCGCGGACGTGCTGACGCCGGACCAGCTGGACGAGCTTACGGACGAGGCGCGCAGCAGCCGCACGCCCCCGCCCCCTCGGACGCTGGACGAGCCGTCGGGGGAGCGAAACATGCTCGCCGGCGACGTGCCGCGCATGACCGACCTCGGCGAGCCGCGCTACGACCTCGGCGCGTCGCTGGGGACGGGCGGCGTCGGCCGCGTCATCGCCGCGCGGGACCGCGAGATCGGGCGCAGCGTCGCCCTCAAGATGCTGAAGGCCGAGAGCGCCGCGCCGTCGGTGATCGAGCGCTTCGTGACGGAGGCGAAGGTCACCGCGCAGCTCGAGCACCCGAACGTGGTGCCCGTCTACGACATGGGGACGCTGCCGAACGGGCAGCCGTTCTACACGATGCGCGTCACCAAGCGGCAGAGCTTGCAGGACGTGCTCGGCAACCCGGAGCTGCGCCGGCAGTGGCCGCTGTTCCGGCTCATCGGCGCCTTCGTGCAGGTGTCGCGCGCGCTCGCGTACGCGCACAGCCGCGGCGTCCTGCACCGCGACATCAAGCCGGAGAACATCCTGCTCGGCGACTTCGGCGAGGTGTACCTCGCCGACTGGGGCAACGCGAAGACGCTCGCTTGCCCCGAGGGCAGCGACCCGCTGCAGCTGCCCACCTCGGAGCGCGAGGAGGGGGAACAGCCGAGCGGGCTCTCGGGGACGCCGGGCTACATTTCGCCCGAGCAGATCCGCGGCGAGCGCGCCGTCATCGATCACCGCGCGGATATCTTCGCCCTCGGCGTCGTGCTGTACGAGATGCTGGCGGGCGAGCACCCGTTCGACGCGGCGACGGTGCTCGCCGTGATCCTCGCGACGCAGACGCGCGAGGCCAAGCGGCCGAGCGAGATCGCGCCAGGGTGCCCGCTCGTGCTCGAGGATCTTTGCCTCGCGATGCTGCAGAAGGACCCGGCGAAGCGGCCCGCGTCGGCAGAGAAGGTGGCGTCGGAGGCCGAGGCCTTCCTCGAGGGCGCGAAGGAGAAGGCGCGGCGCCGCGAGGAGGCGCGCAAGCTGTGCGAAGCGGCCGCCGTGCCCGTGGCGCGGACGCGGATGCTCGCCGCCGAGTACGAGAGCTCGATGGCCGAGGCGCGCGAGCTGCTGAAGGAGATCAAGGGCCACGAGCCGCTCGACGCGAAGCGACCCGGGTGGACCCTCGAGGACCGCGCGCGGTCGGTGGAGCGCGATCAAGCGCGCGCGCTCGCAGAGGCGATCGAGCTCTACACCAAAGCGCTCGCCTACGATCCGCAGCTCGTCGAGGCGCGCGCCGGGCTCGCCGATCTGTACTGGTCGCGCGCCGTCGACGCGGAGGACAAGCGGGCCGCGGCGCTGCAGATCCACTACGAGACGCTCGTCGCGGAGTTCGATGACGGCCGGTACATGGCGCTGATGCGCAGCGACGCGACGATCACCGTCGACGCGAGCCTGCCGGGCGCGGCCGTGGTCGCGCACCAGTACGTCGAGCGCGATCACGTGCTCGTGAAGGGCGAGCCGCGCTACCTCGGGCGTACGCCGCTGCGCGAGGCGCGCGTGCCGCCGGGCAGCTACCTCATCGTGCTCAAGCACGCGGGCTGCCGCGACGTGAACTACCCCACGCTGCTGCGGCGCGGGGAGCACGTGAGCCTCTCCATCAACCTCTACACGGACGCGGAGATCGGCGCGGGCTTCGTCTACGTGCCCGGCGGGCCGTGCCTCGTCGGCGGGGACACGGCGGCCGCCGAGACGCTGCCGCGCGCCGTCGTCGAGGTCGGCGACTTCGCCATCGCGCGCTACCCCGTCACGTTCCGCGAGTACTGCGCGTTCCTCGACGACCTCGAGCAGCTCGATCCCGCCATCGCGCGCAAGCGCGCCCCGCACGATCTCCGCGGCTCCGAGGGCTTCCTCGTGCGGCAGCGCGCCGACGGCCGGTGGGAGCCGCACCCCGCGCTCATCGAGGGCGACGCGCGCGGCATGTTCCCGATGGAGGAGGGGCACTTCTGGAACGTGACGGCGATGCTCGTCGACTGGTTCGACGCCGTGGCGTTCTGCAAGTGGCGCGGCGAGAAGGACGGCGCGGTGCTGCGGCTGCCGACGGAGCTCGAGTGGGAGAAGGCCGCGCGCGGCA
>DASYCF010000119.1:0-3560 GCA_036500365.1 Byssovorax sp. | reverse complement strand
CGCTCGCGCATCACCTGCTCGATGACGAGCGCGAACCACGCCTCGAGCAGCACGAACCCGAGCGCGTTCGCGGCGCCGGCCGCCTCGAGCGGCAACGTCAGCGGCGCGGGCAAGAGCGGACCTGCGCTCGCGATCGCGAAGACGCTCCACGCGACGAGGGACACGATCGTGAGGGCGCGCGACCAGAGGCCGGCCCGCGCGAGCTCGAAGCTCCAGAGGATCGCGACGGCCGTATAGAGCGCCGCCGCCCACGCGCCCGTCAGCGGGAAGACGAACGCCTCGTAGCGAAAGTACGCGGCGGTGTCGCCCGTCGCCACGGCGGCGCGCGCGAGCTCGAGACCGCGCGTGAGCCAGAGCGCCTGCCCCGTCTGGTCGCACGCGACCGCGACGAGCGTGAGCGCGACGCAGCCGAACGCGAGCGCCCTCGGCACGGTCCGCACACGCACGAGCACGAGCGACAGCGCGAGGTCGGAGATCGCCGACGCGTGCCACGGGACCCAGCCGATTCGAAAGCGCAGCGGGTGGGCGACGATCGTCGCGAGCCGCGCGGCGTCGTCGGCGCCTCCGCCCGGCAGCATCGGCAGGAGCAAGAGCGCCGTGCCCACCATCGCGAGGCCGGGGATGATCGCCGACGCGAAGAGCGCGAGCTCGAGCGCGCGCCATGTGCGCTCCGACGTCGAGACCCGCGATCGCGGAGCCGCGGCGCTCGCGATCCGCGAAGGCGGCGTCGCGTCGGACGACATCACGCTTGCCGGGAGGGCGACCGCGAGCGCACCGAGTCCACGTTCGCGAGCAGACCCTCGAGCGCCGCCTTGTGCTCGTCGGTCGGGCGGACGAAGCCGTCGGTCTGGAAGAGCGTCATCGCGGCGGCGCGCGCGGCCACGGGGCTCCCGTCGACGAGCGCGCGCTGGAGGAGCTCGACGCGCGCGCCCGCGAGGCTCTTGTGCACGCCGAAGAAGTCCGCCGGGATGGGCCCTGCCTGTGTGACGACGCGGAACTCGTCGTCGCCGCCGACCTCACGCCAACCCGCGCGGGCCACGGACTTCGTGCCGGGGTGATAGGTGACGTACGTCGCGCCGACGTCGATCTTGCGGTCGAGCACGGCGCGGGCGACGGCCTCGTGCGTGCCGAGGAACGACTCGTCGGCGAAGGCGCGCTCGACGTCGACGCCGGCCTCGACGAGCGCGGCGCGGATGACGAGGTAGCCGCCGGCGCTCTGCTTGTCGACCCAGCCGGCGCGCACGCGCTCGAGATCTTGCGCGTTCGAGAACGGCGCGCCGCTGCGGGAGAAGAGCGCGGTCGCGTACGAGGACGCGCCGCCGCGCAGCGCGACGGCCGCGGGCAAGACGACGCCGCTGCGCACGGCGCGCGCGGCGATCACGGGCGGCACCCACGCGATCTGCGCGATGTTCTGCTCGAGCGAGGTGAGCAGGCTCTGGTAGTTCGGCGCGAAGAGCGGGCGCACGGTGTCGCCCATCGCGGTCGAGAGGGCGGCGGCGAACGCGTCGACCTCGGCCCGGAGGTGCTCGCTGTCGGCGAGCGGGATGAAGCCCAGACGAAGGACCAGCACGTCGCTCCGTCGTAGCGTGCGCGCGCGGCGCTCGCAACGGACGAGCATGCGGCCCGGCGCGGCGGCTGCGGATAGGATGCCCGCCATGACGGAACGTCCTCCGCCCTCCACGCGCGGCGCGCCGCAGTCGACATCCGCCCGATCCGACGCGCCGCCGCCCACGCGGAGGCGCCTCGCGCCGCCGAGCATCGCGCGCCCCCGTCTGCCGAGCTACGTCGACGACGCGCTCCCCCGGCCGGCTCCGCACGCCGCGGGCGCGCCGCTCCAGCTCGGCCTCGCCCTCGGCGCGCTCGGCGTCGTCTACGGGGATCTCGGGACGAACCCGCTCTTCGCGCTCGGCGAGGCGTTCGGCGGCGAGCACCCGATCCACGCCGACCCGGCCAACGTGCTCGGCGTGCTGTCGCTCATCTTCTGGGCGCTGACGCTCGTCGTCACGGTGAAGTACCTCACGTTCGTCATGCGCGCGAGCAACGACGGCGAGGGCGGCATCCTCGCGCTGCTCGGCCTCATTCCGCTCAAGGCGCGGCCGCACGCGCTCGTGCTCGTCATCCTGTTCGGCGCGGCGCTCCTCTACGGCGACGGCGTCGTCACGCCCGCCATCTCCGTGCTGAGCGCGGTCGAGGGCCTGAAGTCCGTCGCGCCCGGTCTCGCGTCGTGGATCGTGCCGATCACGATCGCGATCCTCGTTTGCCTGTTCCTGGTGCAGCGCCGCGGCACCGGCGACATCGGCGTCGTGTTCGGGCCCGTCATGGTGCTCTGGTTCCTCGCGATCGCGGCCCTCGGCGCGCGGCAGATCGCCTTGAACCCCGGGGTGATGACGGCGCTCGACCCGCGCAAGGCGATCGGCTTCGTCGCGGCGTCGCCGGGCGCGGCGTTCACCGCCCTCGGCGCGGTGATCCTCTGCATCGCCGGCGGCGAGGCGCTCTACGCCGACATGGGGCACTTCGGCCGGCGCCCGATCGCGATCGCGTGGTACGCGCTCGTGCTGCCGAGCCTCGTGCTGAACTACTTCGGGCAGGGCGCGTTCATGCTCGCGGGCGGCAAGCCCGACCCGACCGCGTTCTACGCGCTCGTCCCGCACGCGCTCCTCATCCCGATGATCGCGCTCTCCGCGATCGCCACCGTCATCGCGTCGCAGGCGCTCATCTCGGGCGCGTACTCGCTCACGCAGCAGGCGGTCCAGCTCGGCCTCTCGCCGCGCGTCACGGTGGTGCACACGAGCGCCGCGCACGCCGGTCAGATCTACGTGCCCGAGGTCAACTGGGCGATCATGGTCGCCTGCATCGCGCTCGTCGCAGGCTTCCAGTCGTCGGACAGGCTCGCGGCGGCGTACGGCCTCGCCGTCACGGGGACGATGAGCGTCACGTCGCTCGCGTACTTCGTGGTGCTCGTCCGCGCGTGGAAATGGCCGCTCTACAAGGCGCTGCCGCTGTGCTTGGCGTTCCTCGCCATCGATCTCACGTTCCTCGCCGCGAACGTGCGCAAGTTCCTCGACGGCGGGTGGGTGCCCTTCAGCGTGGGCGTCGGCGTGTTCGTCGCCTTCACCACCTGGATGGCCGGCCGCAAGCGGCTCGGCGCGCGGATGATGTCGAACATGGTCCCGCTCGACACGTTCCTCGCCGACGTCGACGCGAAGCGCCCGCCGCGCGTCCACGGCACGGCGGTCTTCCTCACCGCGAACGTCGGCGGCGTGCCGCCGCTGCTCAAGCACCACTTCAAGCACAACCAGGTGCTCCACGAGAGCGTGGTCCTGCTCACCATCGCGGGCACGCAGTCGCCGTTCGTGCGCGCGGAGGAGCGGTTCGAGGTCACGCCCATCCGGCTCGGCTTCAAGCGCGTCGTCTGTCGCTTCGGCTACATGGAGACGCCGATCGTGCCCGATCTGCTGCGCGGCGCGGCGGCGCACGGGCTCGACATCGAGCTCGACGCGACCACGTACTACCTCGGCCGCGAGACCATCCTCGCGGGGCGCGCGCGCACCGACATGGCG
>DASYCF010000118.1:0-5005 GCA_036500365.1 Byssovorax sp. | reverse complement strand
CGCTGGTCACGACGAGCTGGCCCATGCCAGAGGCCTGGAAATAGGCGGCGATGCCGATCAGCAGGCACAGCACGGCCCCGAAATACCGCTTCAAGAAGCCGTCGATGCCCATGCGCCCGTGAGGTGTAAGCGAGCCTTGTGCCAGGGGTCAATCGGCGAAATCAGCGGCAAAAACCGGGATTCCAACCACTGAACGGCGCGCCAACGTGGCGCGGCCGAGCGCCTCGGACCGGGTGTGTTCGCCAATTTGACATCGCGCCGGTTCGACGGCCGCTACGCCTCGATTTCGCCGAGCTTGCGGTAGATCGTCCGCGTCGAGATCCCGAGGAGCTGCGCGGCGAGGGACTTGTCGCCGCGGGCGTGGCGAAGCGTCTCGCGGAGCAGGCGCCGCTCCACCTCGTCGAGGGGCGTGCCGACGCTGAAGGTGAGGGAGCTCGGCTCGCCGCCGTCGCCCTGCCGCACGGCGTCGGGCAGATCGTCGACGCCGAGCCTCTCGCTGCGGCAGAGCACGACGGCGCGCTCGATGACGTTCTCGAGCTCGCGGACGTTTCCGGGCCACGAGTAGTCGCCGAGCGGCTGCAGCAGCTCGCGCGGGGCCTCGAGCCGCGGCTTGTTGTTCTTCGCGCAGTACACGCCGAGGAAGTGATCGACCAGCAGCGGGATGTCCTCGCGGCGGGCGCGGAGCGGCGGCGCGGTGACCGCGATGACGTTCAGGCGATAGAACAGGTCCTCGCGGAAGCGGCCCGCCGCGATCTCGGCGCGGAGATCTTTGTTGGTCGCGGCGACGATGCGCACGTCGGCGCGCACCGTGTCGCCGCCGACGGGCTCGTACTCGCCCTCTTGCAGCACGCGGAGCAGCTTCACCTGCACGCTCGGCGTGAGCTCGCCGATCTCGTCGAGGAAGAGCGTACCGCCGGCGGCGCGCGCGAAGCGGCCCTCGCGCCGCGCGAGCGCGCCGGTGAACGCGCCGCGCTCGTGGCCGAAGAGCTCGGCCTCGAGGATCGTCTCCGGGATCGCGGAGCAGTTCACGGCGACGAACGGCGCGCGCGAGCGCGACGAGTGATCGTGGATGAACCGCGCGACGAGCTCCTTGCCCGTGCCGCTCTCGCCGAGCACGAGCACGGTCGCGCTCGACGGCGCCGCCTGCGTCGCGATCTCGAGCACGCGCCGGAGCGCCGGGCTCGAGCCGACGATCTCGCGCTTCGTGAGCAGCTTGATCTCGTTCCGCAGCGAGCGGTTCTCGGCGACGAGCGACTGGCGCTCCGCCGCCTTGCGCACGCTCTTCACGATCGTCATGCGCTTGAGCGGCTTCTCGACGAAGTCGTACGCGCCCTCGCGCATCGCCTGCACCGCCGTCTCGACCGTGCCGTAGGCGGTCATCACGACGACCTCGGTGTCGGGCGAGACCTGCTTGATCGCGCGCAGGAGCTCGAGGCCCGAGATGCCGGGCATCATCAGGTCGGTCAGCACGACCTGCACGCGGTGCGTGCGCACGAGGTCGAGCGCGGCCTTCGCGCCGTCGGCCGTGAGCACGCGCATGCCGTCGCGCTGGAAGATCTTCTCGATCGACGCGAGGTTCGGCGCCTCGTCGTCGACGACGAGCACGGTCGGCGCGTCGGCCGTCGCCCGCGCTTCGCCCTCTGCCGTCGTGACACCATCTGGACGAGCCGTCACGAGGCCCGACATGTCGTCGTTCATGGCGCCAATCTGTCTGGCGATAGACACCATGTCAAGACGCGGACAACAAGTCGCCCATCGTGGATCTTGTCGGATCCATACGTCGGGATCAGCGAATCACGCGCGAGAGGCGCTTGAACGGCTCGGTCCCGGCGACGCGGAGCCAGTCGAAGGCGAGCGTCTCGGCCGTGGTGAGGGTCGCCCCGGCGGCCTTGCAGAGCTCGAGGCCCGCGGCGCGGTGATCCGCGCGGCGCGACGCCACGCCGTCGATCGGGACCAGCACGCGGCGGCCCTGCGCGACGAGATCGCGCACGCTCTGGAAGACGCAGACGTGCGCCTCCATGCCGAGGACGACGATCGTCGAGGCGTTCGTCGCCGCGAGGGCGCGCTCGAAGTCCGGCGAGTCGGCGACGGAGAAGCACAGCTTCTCGATCGGCGTGACGGCGAGCTCGCCGAGCTTCGCGGCGATGGGCGTGATGGTCGCGCCGAGGCCCTTTTTGTACTGCTCCGTCGCGATCGCGCGCACGCCGAGCGCTGCGCACGCCTCGAGGAGGATCGTCGCGGCGCGCGTGAGCTCGGCCATCGCGTCGGCCGGCATCGCGGCGGCGAGCTTGTCTTGTACGTCGACGACGACGACCGCCGACGACGCGGGGTCGGGCCGCGCGACGCTCACGCGCTCCGCCGGAAGCTCTTCATGAACCGCGCGAGGTCGCTCCGCAGATCGAAGCGGAGCAGCGCGTCGGCGATCGTGCGGCCGGCCGCGTCGCGGATGACGCCGGGGAGCACGGTCATCGCCTCGGCGAACGGGGGCTTCAGGATCTTCTCGCCGACGAAAGCGTGCGCCGTGCCGTCGTTCGCGACGAAGCGGAACGCGTACGAGAGCTTGCGCTTGCGCACGAGGTCCATCCCGAGCGTGCCGCGCAGGTGCTGGTGATCGGCGAAGCCGAGCGCGTCGACCTCGCCCTCGATCTCGACGGTGGGATCGCGCAGGAACGAGAGCCACGAGCCCGAGCGAGCGCGGATCGTGAACGACATCGCGCGGTCGTCGGCGGGGGCGTCGAGCAAGCGGTAGCTGCCGGCCATCGTCTCGGCGAATTCGAAGCCGCTCATGCGCGCTCCTCGGCTGGGGGTTTGGGCTTCGCGTCGGGATCGTCGAAGTCTGCGGGCGCCAGCACGAGCCGCTCGACGCGCGTCCCTGCCGCGAGCGCGTCGACGATCTCGGGCACGTCGGCCGTCGACACGCGGCCGTAGAAGTAGCCGTCGGGCTCGACGGCGATCGTCGGGCCCACCCAACACACGTCGAGGCAGCTCGACGTGCAGGCGCGCGCCTCGACCTTGGCGAGGCCGCGCTTGGCGAGCTCGCCCTTCAGCGCGGCGTGGAGCTCGACCGAGCCGCGCTCCGCGCAAGATCCCTTGGGCGCGCCGTCGGGCCGGCGGTTCACGCACACGAAGAGGTAGCGCTTGCGCTGCACGCGCCGAGCGTGTCGCGTCACCGCGAGGCGGTCAACCCCAACGGGGATGACACGGCGCTCCCGATCGGCTCAAGATGAGCGACACCGAGGCGGGCGGGCGGGGGCGGTCGGGTCGAGGAGGATCTCGTTTTCGCCAACGCTGCCATCGCCGGGTTCTTCGCCGCGCTCGCAGCTGCGCACGCGACGCTCGCGGTGTACTGCGTCCTCGCGTACGGGAGGCGGCACACGGAGCCGGCGGTCTTCGTCTTCGGCGCGCTCAACGCGGCGCTCGTGCTGCTCGCGGGCGGGCACGCGATCGCGCTGGTCGCCGCCCCTGTCGTCGCGTCGCGCGGCGCCTTCGTCGGCGAGTCGGGGCGGGTCCTGGCGACGGCGCTGCTCGTCCACCACGTGCTCCTCTTCGCCGACGTGCCGCGACCGCGCCGCGCGCTCGCGCTGCTGTACGGGTCTGCCGCCGCGCTCCTCGTCGCGAACGCGCTCGGGCTCGTGTCGCGCTACGACGCGCTCCGCGTGGGCGAGGTCCGTCTCCCGCTCTTCTCGCTGCCCGACGTGTCGCTGCCGTCGGCGCCGCTCGGCGGGTTCGTCGCCGCGCTGACGCTCGCCGCGTCGCTCGGCGCCCCGATCACGCTCGGCCGCGGCGTCCTCCGCGGCCGCCCCGACGGGCTCGTCTTCGCGAGCGCCATCCTGCTCGCGGTCGCGGCGGCGAACGACGCGCTCCACGCGCTCGGCCTCGTCCCGGGTCCGCCGCTCGCGGAGATCGGGTTCGCCGGCTACGCGACCGCGGTGACGCTCACGTGGATGTTCCGCAACACGGGGAGCCGCCGCGAGCTCGAGCGGCGCGCGTCCGAGGTGCGCAAGAAGAGCCGCGAGCTCGCCGGCGCCTACGCGCAGCTCCGCGCCGACAAGGAGGAGCTCGTGCGCAAGGAGCAGCTCGCCGCCGTGGGGGAGCTCTCGGCCGTCATCGCGCACGAGGTCCGGAACCCCCTCGCGATCATCTCGAACGCCGTCGCGACCCTGCGGCGCGGGCAAATCGAGGCAGCCGACCGAGAGACGCTGCTCGCGATCCTCGACGAAGAGAGCTCGCGCTTGAACCGCATCGTCGGCGATCTCCTCCGGTACGCGCGCCCGGTCGACGTGCAGCGGCAGTTCGTCAGCGTGCGCGAGCTCCTCGATCGCACCCTCTCGCTCGTCGCGAACCAGACCGACCTCGTGGTCGACGTCGTCGAGGAGGGCGAGCCGCCGCGCATCTGGGCCGACGCGAACCTCCTCCGCCAGGCGCTCGACAACCTCGTCACGAACGCGATGCAGGCGATGGCCGGCGGCGGCGTGCTCGGCGTCACCCTCACCGCGCGCGAGTGCGGCGGCGAGCCCGGCGTCGAGCTCGTCATCCAGGACACGGGCGAGGGCATGGACACGCAGGTGCGGCGGCGCGCGCTCGATCCGTTCTTCACGACGCGCCCGAGCGGCACCGGCCTCGGCCTCGCCATCGTCGCGCGCATCATCGACGCGCACGGCGGCAGCCTGCACATCGAGAGCGCCGCCGGCTCGGGCACCGCGGTCACCGTCGAGCTGCCGGTCAGCGCCGAGGGCGATCCGCTCGAGCAGGACGGCGACGACGAGCGACCGAGCGAGGTGCCGCTGCCGGCCGAGCTCAAGCGCGCGATGGGCCGCCGATGAGCGCCGACGATCGCAGCCGCGCCGCGCTGCGCGCCGAGATCGTCGGCCTCGACAAGGCGCGCGTGTGGCACCCGTACACGCCGATGCGCCGGTACCTCGACGAGGTCGACCCGCTGGTCGTCGCGCGCGCCTCGGGGTCCTGGCTCGAGGACGTCGACGGGCGCCGCTACCTCGACGCGAAC